>DASSWV010000118.1:0-3007 GCA_035704545.1 Pelobium sp. | reverse complement strand
ATTATGCTTCCTAAAGTAATATTTAGCCAACTTGGCGAATCTTTAAGGTGATGACCAATAACTTTACCCAATAAAGCAGGCTCAATAAAATTCTTTTTATAAACAGAAGATATGACCATACTAAAAAAGGTAAACCCAAGTGTGGCCAACGTAGAAATTAGAACCGCATTTGATATATTATTTGCAACCTGCGTAATTAGTAAGGTGTTTAAAAGTATCATAGACAATAGACATAAATAATTTGCTGACTATAAAACAAACTTTCCATGTTGCTATTCTGTAAGTTCATTTTTAAATTTTCTTCCAAGCTGGGCTTCACATCCAGAAAACCTATTAACAGTGCTTTAACTCTTACAAAAAAATAGCACCTCACAATGGAAGGTGCTATTTGATTTCCTTGAATTTCATGTTAACTTACTGAGAAAAGTGCTAGGGCATTTTTATGCATCTGTGCTTTTGTTGCCTCTAGTAACAATCACTAAAACTAAAATAAAGATAGCTACCCCAACTGCCCAAACCCATGGCTGTCCATACCAAACTGAGCCACCGCCGTCGGCGTTAATGTCAACATCAACTTTAGTTGGTGCCTCTTGTGCAAATGTGTAAAGTGATGATAAGGTGGTTAAAAGCAATAGCGTAAATGCTTTGATCGGTGTTTTAATTGCAGTTATCATTTTCATAATTAAGGAGTTATTAGTTAAACAATGTGTTTTGATTGGCATTTGCAATTACTAAGCCAAATAATAAACGATTTGTGCCAGATAGTTAGAATAAGTTCAATCCAAATGGTCACGATCCAAACCACTAGACATAACTAATAGATTATCCAATGATAAAAACAGTTCTTATTTACTAATTTACACTAATGTCTATTTAACTAAAAACTAACTAACTAAAAACTAACTAACCCCTTCCTCCTTTTCAACTCTCTATTGATCAACTCTAGTTCTCTCCCCATTTGCCCCGTAATTGCCGAATTTTCTTCTGCTCGCCTCAACAAATAGGGGAACACAGACTTTAAAGGCCCATAAGGAACATATTTAGCTACATTAAATTGGTGCTTAGCTAGATTAAAAGTGATACGGTCGCTCATCCCCAAAAGCTGTGCAAAATAAATGTGTGTATGCTTGCTGAAAATCTGAAGCTGCTCCATTTTTTCCACTAACACCTTACAACTATGTTCATTATGTGAAGCAACTATAAACGAGAGGCTTTCAATATTATCCAAACAAAACGAAACTGCTGCGTTAAAATCTCTGTCCGTTGTTTGTTTATTTGGATGAATTGGAGACGGGCATCCCAAATCTTTAGCTCTTTTTCTTTCCTTATCCATGTAAGCGCCTCGTACCAACTTAGCTCCCAAAATAAATTTGTGCGTTTTAGCAATGGTTAAGTCGCTAATTAATGAGTTGAGTTTATCTGTACGGTATAGCTGGTAGGTATTAAAAACAATAGGCCGCTGTTGGTTGTATTTTTTCATCATGGAAATAGCGACTTCATCAATCGCATCCTGGATCCAACTTTCTTCCGCGTCAATCATTACGGGTTGATAAAGTTCGCTTCCGGTTTTACATATCAAATCAATTCGCCCCACAGCTTTTTGCCACTCAACTTCCTCAAAATCCTCAAGCTTGCTTCCGTTAACTACTTTTTCCAGTAAAGAAAAACGGGCCAAGCCTGTTACCTTAAAAACACAAAACGGAATTGCATCTGGCATTTCCACTGCTTTTTTGATGCTATTTAAAATCTGTTCTGCAGTATGGTCAAATGCTTTTTCATTGTTTCCACCTTCAACCGAATAATCTAATATTGTGCCTACTCCATTAGCAAACAAACGTAAAATTACCGGTGTGCAGTCATTGATAGTCTCGCCTCCACAAAACTGCTTAAACAAAGTTGCTTTTATCAAACCCGAAATCGGTAAGCCTAGAAAAATGGCCGTCTTTGCAAAAAAAGGTCCAACTCTGGCTAACAACCAATTACTTATTGCTTTAAAAAGCCAATAAGATTTTCTAAGTTCTGTATCGCTTAAATGTTTAAATGCCACTTCTGTATCTTCAAAAGATAGATGAGTAACAGGTTTTTGCTTTTCCATAGGTAACCGGCTGATAAACAAAAATAAAAAATGATTTACGATTACAAGCATCCTTAACAAGCGATTTTTGTAAGTTTGTGGCTATGATTAAATTTACGTTAGAAGGCGATTTTATCCCTTTAATTCAGCTTTTAAAAGCGGCGAACTTGGTAGGTTCTGGTGGTGAAGCGCAAATGGTTGTTTTAGACGGTTTGGTGAAATATAACGGCGAAGTAGATTACAGAAAACGCTTAAAAGTAAAGAAAGGCGACAAAGTTGAATTTAACGGAAAAACGATTGAAATTATATGAAGTATATACAAAACCCCCACTATAAAGTTTATTTCGACAATAACCTAAGCGCTTTAAACGAAATTCTTGCACAAAAAAAATATTCTAAGATTTTTATTTTAACCGATGAAGTAACCGGAGAACTCTGTTTACCCGTGTTACGCGAAAAACTGCCAGAGCTTACCGATTTTGATTTAATCGAAGTGCCAAACGGGGAAGAAAATAAAACCATTGATTTTTGCATTGGCATCTGGCGAACACTTTTAGATTTTGAAGCTGATAGAAATGCGATTTTGATAAATTTAGGTGGTGGCGTGGTTACCGATATGGGAAGTTTCGCGGCTTCTACCTTTAAAAGAGGCATCGATTTTTTACAGATTCCAACCACATTGCTCTCGCAAGTTGATGCTTCTGTAGGCGGTAAAACCGGAATAGATATGGATGATGTTAAAAATATCATCGGTACTTTTGCACAACCACAAGCAGTAATTATTTCCACGGAGTTCTTCAAAACTTTATCAGACCGGGAAATGACTTCTGGCTTTGCCGAAGTAATTAAACACGGTATTATTGCCGATGCTGCATTTTTTGAGGAAATTATACAACTGGAGAACGCAAGAGCGGTAACAGAAGAGCACATCTA
>DASSWV010000116.1:0-3724 GCA_035704545.1 Pelobium sp. | reverse complement strand
CGGAGATTATCTTTCTGTGCAGATTTCTACATCGGGAATTGAGAAGATGAAATCTGTAATTTTAGACGAGTTGCAGAAGCTCACAGGCGCAAAAGGTATTTTTGACAAAAGCGATAGCACTGCAAGAGCGCATGATGGCTTAACAGAAACAAACGGCCTGCTCGCCGGAACTTTACCGCCAGATTTTGTGGAAGTGCAGGAGAACGGGATTAAATATCATATCAACATTATTGAAGGACAAAAATCTGGCTTTTACTGCGATCAGCGGTTTAACCGAAAGATGCTGGCAAGCTATGTCTCCGGCAAAACCGTATTGGACTGTTTTAGCTACAGCGGAGGTTTTACCTTAAACGCATTAGCTAATGGCGCCGAAAAAGTGACAGCGGTTGACAGTTCTGCTTTAGCGATAGAAACTTTGAACAAAAATATCGGCTTAAATAAGTTTGATTCGGCTAAATATAATGCAATACAAAACGACGTAAACAAGCAGTTGCGTGTTTTTAAAGAAGGTGGGCAAACGTTTGATGTAGTGATTTTAGATCCGCCGAAGTATGCGCCCTCACGCTCTGCGTTAGACAGAGCTGCCCGGGCTTATAAAGATTTAAACCGCTTAGCAATGCAGGTTTTAACCAAAGGTGGCTTTCTCGCTACATTCAGTTGTTCTGGAGCTGTAGATATCGAGACTTTTAAACAAATAGTTGCTTGGGCTGCTTTAGATGCAGGAAAAGAAGTTCAGGTTATTTATCAGTTCACACAGCCAGAGGATCATCCAATTAGGATTTCTTTCCCTGAAGGGGAGTATCTGAAAGGATTACTTTGCAGGGTTTATTAGGTTGTTAGTTTGTTAGGTGGTTGGGTGGTTAGGTGGTTAGTATTATTCTTCAAATTTTAGTTTGCCTAGTAAGCCTTGCATTTTGTTGGCTAGCTGTTGATGCGTTTTTTGATAATTGTTCAGTAGCTGTTGCACCGCCATTAAGGTATAAGGTTTTTTCAAATACAATAAGCTAGCGTTCTTAAAGGTTTCAATATTTGCTTCACTATCACTCGAAAAAACAATAGTGGGTTGCTTCTTAATTTTCTCTAAAAACTTAAAAGCATTTAAATCATCCGCTTTTACCGCTAAAAACAAAATATTGGGCTCTAGATTGTTAATTAAATCCAATGCTTTTTTAAGGCTATTTGTACTGCCAATGATGTCCACAAATTCAAAACCTTGCAACAAGGAGTAAAGTTTTTCTCTGTCCTTATCACACTCATCTAATAATACGACATTTATTTTTTCCATATTCAATGCTAGAACAAATGATTTAATTGTAGTTGCGTAAAAATATAAATTCGAACTCGGCGATTACTTATTTTGTAAAATAAATATTTGTTGTTTTAACACAAAGAAGTGCCTTTGAGCTATCCCTATATTTTTCTGCGATTGCAAATTTCAAAAAACACTGTCTCTTCTATAGTTAACGCTCAACATCCACAAATGGTAGTTTTAAAATAAGCCAGGTATTAAACCACTCATTAATAAATATTGTGGACAGAAAGTGTGGACAGAAAGCTTGCAATCACTCGTATTATTTCCAAACACTTATTCGTGAAAGTTGCAAACCAAAACCGCTAATTTATGTTAATGCATTATGAAAAAAGAAGAGCACAATTATTATCAGGGTGAAGCAAAATTTTCTCCCGTTCCGTTAACAGTGAGCTCCCCGTCAATCAAACCAATTGATAAAAATAAATTACAGGCAAACGCAGTTGAAACCATGCACATGCAGGCGCATCAACAAATTGAAATGCTTCGTAAACAGGCCGAGCTTATTATGCTACAGGTAAAAGAAATTGAAGAACGATTGAAAATATCGGAACTGATTTACAGATCAGAATTGCGTTTTAAACCTGTTTTGGGACAGACTTACTACTTGTACGAAAAAGCTAAAAAAAGCGAATTTCTGTTAAGCATGATTGCACCGGAAGAATGGGGCCGTTCAAAATCTTTCTCGCGGTACTTATCCACGGTTAGGTTGCTTTCTGATTCTACTTGGGATATTTTAGATAAAAGTTCTTTCAATTTTGATGAGTTTCTTGCAACCACGCTAGCAAATCAGGATGCTTAAATGGGTAACCTTTTGAAATAATCTTCGTTGAATCTATAATTTTAAATGCTCCCTTTTCGGCCACGAAATCTGCGTTTTTCCCATAAAGTTGCTTACTTGCTAAATCATAAAATTCCATTTTTGAAGGATGACTTGGCGCAGCACCATTATAAACCTCGTTCCATAAGTCCTCAAGAATTATTTTATGGATGATCCCGATACAATCATCCAAATGAATAAGATTTACTGGCACTAATCCGTTTGGTATGTCTTTTTTTCCAGCGAAAAACCTGCCTGGGTGGCGCTCGGGACCAATTAATCCTGCCATCCTTATAATCGTGGTTTTTATGTTTGGTAGCTGGGTAAATACGTTTTCTGCACTTAACATCCTCAATGCAATTGCACTATCTCCAAAATCCCTACTTTCTTCTGTTTGGAGATTATTATTTTCGGCATAAACCGAGGTAGATGAAATAAATATGATCTTTTTAACAGGCGATTTTAAAATCTCGCTTTTAAGATACGCTAACTTATCAACATAAAAATCTGCGGAGTTAGCGCTTCTGCCCGGAGGGATATTTATAATCAATAAATCAACATTCAAAAACTCCCCTATTACAGCAACTGGCTTTTGTGAATCAAGCTGTAGCAAAAAGGGAACAATACCACTTTCTGCAATGGCTTTTACTTTTTCTGGGCTTGTGGTAGAACCATTTATCGTAAAACCACATTCAGCCAAGGCTTTAGCTAATGGTAAGCCTAACCATCCACACCCTATTATTCCAATATTATTGGTAGATTTTTTTTGCATACAAACAAACATAAGAATTTTATTTTTTGGCATTTTGTTTGTGTTGTTGCTTAAACAATCACAACAAAAAAAATTATGAAAGCTAATAAATTAAAAGTTACAGCATTAGGTTTAGTTGCAGTTTTAGGCACAGTACTAATTATGCCTGCATGTAAATCGTTAACAAACACACAAAAAGGAGCTGGTATTGGAGCTGCTGCCGGTGGTACAATTGGTGCGTTAATTGGGAAAAAAGCGGGAAATACTGCAGTTGGTGCTATTATTGGCGGTGCAATTGGTGGTACAGCTGGAGCCTTCATCGGTAGGAAAATGGATAAACAAGCAAAAGAAATTCAACAAAGTATTCCTGGAGCCGAAGTTATTCCTTACGAAGAAGGAATTATTGTAAAATTTGATTCAGGTATTTTATTTGGAGTTGATCAAGCAGAATTACAAGCCAATGCAAAGCAAAATATTGATAACCTTGCTGCTTCATTAAATAAATATCCAGATACTGATATTATGGTAATTGGTCATACAGACGCATCTGGAAGCGATAGCTACAACATGAAATTATCGGAAAGAAGAGCCGCATCTGTAAAAGATTATGCAGTTTCACAAGGTGTTACGCCAAGCAGATTAAAAACTGTTGGAAAAGGTGAAAATGAGCCAATCTCTTCTAATGATACTGCAGAAGGAATGGCTCAAAACCGTAGAGTTGAGATTGTTATTGTTGCAAACGATAAAATGAAACAGGAGGCTAAAGCCGCAACTAACTAGTCTGCAAAATACAGACAGTTTTGAAAAAGGAAATCCATTAATTCTGAGATTTCCTTTTTTTTCT
>DASSWV010000092.1:0-3749 GCA_035704545.1 Pelobium sp. | reverse complement strand
GTTAGTATCAAACTTTTGCTTGCTTCAATTCCGGGCAAACCAGCTATCGTGTAGGGATTTGCAAACACAGTGGTAATGGAATTTTCTTTGGCTAAATCTGCAATAAAAAGCTTTAAAGCACTATCATAATCTAATGTTGCTCCCGGTCTTTTCCTAGTATCATAAATACTCAGTAGGCAAAGGTCAAACTTCTTCAATTCGTTTTTCACAGCTACCATTTCTTTGATAGAAATATCTTTAGGAACAATAAAAAGCGTTGCATTAGGCATCTCCTTTTTAATGGCATTTGCAAAAATGCTTGGTTCTTTAACGCCGATAGTAACAATCGCCGTTTTGCGCACAAAATCATTGCGAAGCGGAATCATCTGTTCGCCTTTCAAAAGTGTAATTGCAGCATCCGTTAACTCCTGATTAAGTGCCTTTGCTGTTGGCGAGTTTAAATCGCTAACTAAGCTTTCGGTTTCTACTGGCTCAAGTTTATGCAAGCCCATCCAGTATTTGGCCTCCAAAATTTTCTTCACTTTGGCATCAATATCCGCCCAACTTAGTCTTTTGTGTCTGATAGACTTTCTAATAAGCTTAATGGCCCGACTGGTATTTTCTGAAAGCTCCAAAACATCGTTACCCGCAATTAAACCTCTTACATCTGCTTCTCCATTAGGAAAATATTTCACCACGCCTTTCATCTCCATCGCATCAGAAAAAATCAAACCTTTAAAACCTAATTTCTCCTTTAAAATTTCCGTAATAATTGGCTTTGACAGGGTTGAGGGTAAATTTGGTGTATTGTCTAAGGCCGGAATGTTCATGTGAGCTACCATGATGCCCCCTAAATTTTCGGCGATGGCTTGTTTAAATGGATACATTTCTAAAGAATCCAACCGGCCAGCGGTAAAAGGAAGCTGTGGTAAATCATAATGCGAATCCACATCAGTATCGCCATGACCCGGGAAGTGCTTGGCCGTGGTAAATAAACCGCCATCCTGCATCCCTTTCATATATGCAATTCCTTTTTTAGCAACATTATATTTATTTTCGCCGAAAGAGCGGTATCCTATAACCGGATTTTTAGGATTATTATTGACATCCAATACGGGTGCAAAATTAATCTGTACGCCTAAACGTTTAAAGTCTTTAGCTATCTGTTGCCCCATCTGATAAATCAATGTTTCGTTTTGAATAGCGCCTAATGTCATCTGATAGGGAAAAGAGATGGTGCTATCTAACCGCATTCCCAAGCCCCATTCGCCATCCATGGCAATCATCAACGGAATTTTAGCTACACTTTGGTAATGGTTGGTTAAACGAGCTTGCCTAACAGGTCCTCCAGAAAAAAAGACAACGCCACCTAGATGCTCTTTTTTAATCACCTTGGCTACAGAATCAGAATAGTTTTTCCCAAGATCGGTATGTGCCCGTACCATAAATAATTGTCCGATTTTTTCATTTCGGTTCATTTTTTTAAACACAGAATCAACCCACCGGTTGGGGTTATTTAAGGTCTTTACAAATGGAACTGGGGTTTGTGCAGTAGCTGTTACTGTAAAAAATAAACAGCTCAAGATTGTAAATAGTTGCTTAATCATCAGAAATTCGTCTTATTTTTTATCCATCTATGTAGATAAACGCAAATGTAATATTAGCAATTATGTTTTGATTAAATTATAGGTGATTTATAAACGTCAAAAGTTTTACAATTAAAACTATGCGTATGTTGCAACGTACAGTTGTTTGATTAAACAGGGAAAGGGTCCCTTAATTTAAAATCCTCATGCTTTTATGATAAAACACTAGTAAATAAGAACTTAATATAAACAAACAGTTCAAGAAAATAATTTGGCATAATATTTCTTAATAACGGATGAATCAATATTTAGGAAACATGAAAAAAGTATTAATGATAGCATTTGCCCTACTAGTTGCAGGGAAAGTTAGCGCACAAGGACCAAGTATAGGAATCAAGGGCGGTCTTAGTTTCAGTAATATTATTGAAACAGATGACTCTGATTTTAAGACAGATTATAACACCGGTTATAATGCGGGCGTATTTGTCAATATCCCAATTATTTCCGTTTTATCTTTTCAGCCCGAGCTAATGTTTGCGCAAAAAGGATATAAATCTGACGTAGCTTTAGGAACATTTACTCAAACTACCAACTGGATAGAAGTTCCGATTTTAGCCAAAATTAGTCCTGTAGCTGGATTTAGCATTTACGCAGGTCCGCAGGTCTCGTTTTTGACTAAAACCAAGAATAAGTATGAGGGCGATTTTACCACTACAGAACAAACCAAATACGAAGATGATGCTGACAAGTTTAAGAAAAGCATTGTTGGTGGTGTTTTAGGCGCAGGTTTCAACCTTAGCCAAAACATAAGTTTAAATGCTAGATATGCATTAGACTTCCAAAAAAACAATGAAGACGGAACCGAGGAAACGCCAGAGTTTAAAAATCAGACTTGGCAAGCTGGTTTAGCTTTCAAGTTTTAAATTAAAGGGCTGAAAGCTAAAGGCAAAAAGCTGAAAGCTAACAGCATTCTAAAAAAATTCAAAAACCCCCTTATCCTATTGGATGAGGGGGTTTTTATTGTCCGGGTTTTGGTGGAAGAACAAGTAAATCAATCCGAAAAGATTGATGAAAGCTACTCCAAAAAAAACTAGCGGTGTTTTACCAATTACATCGCTCACAAACCAACCAGAAAAGAAAGCCCCCAAACCAATGCCAGCTTCTAGGGCAATATACATGGTAGCTACAGAAAGTCCACGTTTATCTGCATCGCTTAAATCTATTGTCCACGCAGAAATTGCCGGAGAAAGCATTCCAGTTGCCACACCGTACAAAACTGCACCTATTAAAAAGCCATTAATGGTTTGGAATATGCCAATCCAGATTAAAGCCACACAAAGTAAACCAATAGAAACTTTAAGAATTGGCTTCCTTCCGTATTTGTCTGAAACTTTTCCAGCGGCGAATCTAATAAGCAAAGATGAAATGGTAAATACCATAAAAAACACACCTTTGTTTGCGATACCGATGTGCGCTGTCCAATCTGGAATTACTGTAATGATTGCACCATAACTTACGTAACTGAAAATAGTAACCCAAAATGCGGGAAGGGCTTGCTTATTGATCCATTCGTGTTTCTTTATTTTTAGCAATGCCGGCTTAAATTTCTGCTTTTTTACTAGGGTCTCCTTCATATTAAAAATAATAAGGATAGAAGCCAAGGCAAAGAACGAAGAGCAATAGAACAAAACATTTATGGAGTACCACTGGGTAATGGCACTTCCAATTGCTGGCCCAATTGCCATTCCAGTGCTGAAGAACAATCCGTGGACACCCATAGCTTCTCCCCATTTCCCCACCGGAACCGTGTCAGCTACGTAAGCGGCAGTTGCGGTAGGTTTAAAGCCGGTCGAAAAACCGTGTATCAATCGTAAAAATAAAAAACCGGCGATGCTCGTAAGAATTGGATACAGAAATCCACAAACAAAGCACACTAAAGAACCCACCGCCATCACTGGCACTCGCCCTACTTTATCAGTCAGTTTTCCGCTAAACGGACGAGAAATTCCTGCGGTTAATGCGAATAAACCAATAATCAACCCTTTG
The DNA here is from genome assembly GCA_035704545.1 of Pelobium sp. GTDB lineage: Bacteria > Bacteroidota > Bacteroidia > Sphingobacteriales > Sphingobacteriaceae > Pseudopedobacter. Next base: position 138 of record DASSWV010000092.1, on the reverse strand, counting down.
TAATCTGCTCCGCCTAAACTGCTAAGGTAGGCTGGTAAATCCGGAATTAGCATATTGAAACTTGCTGAAAACAGGAACGAGCTTGTGCACACTAAAAGAAATGGAGCGGTGTAGATGCTTTTATTTGTGGTAGACATT
>DASSWV010000531.1:0-4042 GCA_035704545.1 Pelobium sp. | reverse complement strand
TGGGCAAGCCAGATATGGGTGCTATCGAAATAAAAAAATAGTTATAAAATGATGAAAAAGTTAATTTGTATAGCTTTAGCTATTGTGATATCGTCAACAGGGGAATTAAAAGCACAAGCAAATGCAGACAGACCAAATGTTGTTTTAATAATTGCCGATGATTTAGGCTATGGCGATGTTGGTTTTAATGGATGCAAAGATATTCCTACTCCAAACATTGATAGAATTGCAAAAAGCGGAGTCACATTTCTTAATGGTTACGTTTCTTTTGCAGTTTGTGGCCCAAGCAGAGCTGGCTTAATTACCGGAAGATATCAAGACAGATTTGGCTTTAGCAGAAATCCTTTGTTAGCACCAAACGACATCAATATGGGTTTGCCTTTAAGCGAGGATACCATGGCAGATGTTTTAAAAAGAAAAGGTTATACGAGTACAGCAATAGGGAAATGGCATTTGGGTACGCATCCTGCTTTACATCCTGTTAAAAGAGGTTTTGATGAATTTTTCGGCTTTGTAGATGGCGGTCATCATTATTTTCCTCAAAACTGGACTTTAAACGATATTACCCAAACCAGAACTCAGAATGATGGTTACAAAACCAAACTTTTAAGAGGGACAAAACCGGTAGAAGAAAGTGAATATTTAACGGATGCTTTATCAAGAGAAGCTGTTGAATTTATTGATAGAAATTCAAAAAAGCCGTTTTTTGTTTATTTAGCTTACAATGCTCCGCATACGCCTATGCAAGCTTCCAGTAAGTATTTAGATAGATTTAGTGCTATTAAAAATCCAAAAAGAAAAACTTACGCCGCAATGGTAAGTGCCATGGATGATGGTATTGGTGCTGTTTTAAAACAACTGAAAGATAAAGGCTTAGAAGAAAACACCATTGTAATTTTTTTATCTGATAACGGTGGACCAATTTATGATAATGCTTCAAACAACAAACCCTTACGTGGGCAAAAATCTGATTTTTGGGATGGAGGAATTAAAGTGCCTTTTGCTATACAATGGCCAGCCAAAATTAAAGCTGGAACTACCTATCAAAACCCAATAATTTCATTGGATATTTTAGCAACTATATCATCTTATATTAATGCAGAAATTGACCCTAAAAAACCCTTAGATGGCGTTAATTTATTGCCATTTATTACCGGTAAAAATACGGGGGCACCTCATGAATACTTGTTTTGGAGAAATTTTGATAAAAATATGATTGCTGTAAGAACAGTAAATCAAAAGATCGTGATTGATAAAAATAAAAACCAAGCCCTATTTAATATAACGGAAGATATTGCTGAACAACAAAATTTAATCAATCAAGACAAGCAAAGTTTTGATCAATTAATGTTGCAATGGAAAGCTTGGGAAAAAGAAATGATGAATCCGGTATTTCTGGGTTTGTTAGAGGATAAACAGTATAGTGAGCAAAATCCAAAACGGTTTGTTTTCAAAAAATAGTTGTTATCCTACATTTAAATAAAGGTAATAGCCGATTATATCCTAATCGGTTATTACTTTTTCACGCTTAACATAATCAGATGGTGTCATATCAAATTGTTTGATAAAACATTTCCTGAAATGTTTGGCATCATTAAAACCCACTTCGTATGCAACTTGTTTAATGGTGAATTCTCCCGTAAGGAGCAACTGGGCACTTCTTTTTATTTTGATAAATCGGATAAATTCTGAGCCAGACATATCTGTAATGGCTTTTAGTTTTCTATAGAAAGTAGAACGACTCATATTCATTTCTTCTGCCAATTCATCGGTGTTAAAATCAGAATTACTTAAGTTATCTTCTATTTTAACGATGATTTTCTTGATAAACTCGCCTTCAAAAGAAGTGATTTCTACTTCGCTTGGTCCCAGGCTAACTCTTTGCGTAAACAGTTCTTTTAATTTTCTTCTCGATTCTAGTAAGTTTCTTACATGAGAAAGTAATATCGGGGAGTTAAAAGGCTTTGACAAATAAACATCAGCACCTTCATTTACACCCTTTAAATGTGCTGATGAATCTGATTGTGCAGTAAGCAAAATAACAGGAATGTGCGAAGTACTCAATGTTGATTTTAGCTCATGACATAATTCGTACCCATCCATTTCCGGCATCATTACATCGCTAATTATGGCATCCGGAATTATTTCTAAAGCTAATTGCAAACCTTCTTTTCCATTAAAAGCAGAAAAAGTTTGATAATTGGGACTTAATAAGGCAACCAGATATTCATTTACCTCCGTATTATCCTCAACAATAAGTACGATAGGCTTTGTGGAATTAGCATCCGCTGTAGGCTCTATTTCAATGTCTTCAATTTCTAAATCAGTTAACAAATCATCCTCTAAGTTCTCATAAACTGGTTCGTTATTAATAACTTGATTAGAATTAAGTGGCAATAAAATGCGGAATGAACTCCCTTTTTCGGGTTCACTATCTACAGTAATGCTTCCGTTATGCAATAAAACCAAGTCTTTGGTAAAAGCTAAACCAATACCAGTTCCTGCAAATTTACCGGCCTCTGCTTTGGCAACCTGGTAAAATCTATCGAATATTTTTTCCTTTTCGCTATCGCTGATTCCTTTACCAGTATCACTAACCACAATCTCACAATAAGTCGCATTTTGCTGTTCGATGGTATCGATAGTAAGATTTACAGTTCCACCGTTTTTAGAAAATTTAAATGCATTTGATAACAGGTTGTATAAAATGATGGTCATTTTCTCTTCATCAAAATCAAACACTATCTGACTGTCTGATGCCGTAAATTGGAATTTGACATTCTTTCTCTTGGCCTCATTTCTAAACGAGTAAAATATATTTTTGCTAAATGAAACCATATTGGTTTTACTCGCATTTAATGTCAGTTTATCAGATTCTGCTTTTTGAAAATCCAATAACTGGTTTACTAAGTTAAGTAGTCTTTTGGCTTGGTCCTGAACACTTAATATGGTTTTTCTAACACCAAAATTTAAATTTTCTATTCTTGATAAATCATCCAACGGTCCAACCATTAAGGTAAGCGGTGTTCTAAACTCGTGAGAAATATTGGTGAATAACTTTGATTTAATTTCGGTGACCTCACGTTCACGTTTCAAACTTATGTTGGCAATTTCTAATTTGTTCTTTAGCGTTATTCTTTTTAAAGCAATGTACCGGGAGTACCAAAGAAGAAATAGAAAAACACTGATATAGATAAGCTTAGCCCACCATGTTCTCCATGGGGCTGGAAGTACGGTAATTTGTAAAGCTGTTCCTTCATTGTTCCAAACATTATCACTGTTAGAGGCTTTCACTTCTAATGTGTATTTTCCTGCCGGAAGGTTTGTGTAGGTGACACTGCGTCTACGGCCTGCGTTTACCCACTTGTCTTCAAAACCTTTAAGCCTATATGCGTATTGGTTTTTGTCTGATGCATGATAATCTAAAGCTGCAAAAGAAAGGGTTAAAAAATCTTGTTTATAGTTAAGTGTGATACTTTTAGTTGTAAATAATGATTTTTGTAAAAGGATATTGCCTTCAATTTCTTCACCCACAGCAACTTGTTTGTTATTTATGGATAAACTGGTAAAATAAACGGGGGGCACTAGCTTATTTATTTTAATACTATCAGGATGGAAATAGGTAATGCCTTTTATACCGCCAAAATAAAGTATCCCTGTTTTGTCAATGAAGGCAGCATTTTCTGCAAAAGCATTTGATAATAAACCGTCTCTTATATCGTAATTTTTAAATGTGCCTTTTACTGTATTTAGGAATGTGATTCCTTTATTGGTACTCATCCAAATTCTGTGTTTGTCATCCGGAAGGATAGCATGGATGTAATCATTAGGAAAGTTGTCGCTTGCAAAATAATTCTTAAAAGTTAGCTGATCATTTTTCTCGATAAGCTTATTTAAACCATTGGGTGTGCCAAACCATAGGTCTCCTCTTTGGTCTTGAGCTATGCTGATAACAATACTATTACTAATAGATGTGGTATCATTGATATGGTGTTTGTAATTGGTAAAACTATCATTCTCTCTATTGTATAAGTGTAACCCG
>DASSWV010000053.1:0-4988 GCA_035704545.1 Pelobium sp. | reverse complement strand
AGCATAACCCAAAAAATAGGCAAGTCCTTCTCCTTCGGGGAAGGATTTAGGATGAGGCTTTTTATTCCTCAATTTCTCCAGTTTCTAAAAAATGATGTACAGGTTTATAGTGTAAGTCAAAAGTTTCTGCCAATCCTCGATGAACCACATCTCCTTTTATAATATTTAGTCCTTTTAAGAGCTCGTAATTATCTAAACATGCTTTGCTCCATCCCTTATCCGCAATTTGTAAAATGTAAGGAAAAGTACTATTTGTTAGCGCCACGGTTGATGTATAAGGCACAGCACCGGGCATATTGGGTACGCAATAATGCAAAATACCATCTACAATATAAGTTGGATCTTCGTGTGTAGTTGGTTTACAGGTTTCTATACAACCTCCTTGATCTACAGAAACATCAATTATAACTGTTCCCGGTCGCATTAATTTAAGCATGTCACGTGTGATCACTTTTGGTGATTTTCTACCAGAAAGATGCACTGCGCCTATTATCAAATCATGATTAGCAATTAATGTACGAATGTTATACTCACTACTATACATAGTAACCACATGAGGAGGTAAAATATCATTTACGAAACGTAGTTTTTGAATATCTATATCGATTATCGTAACGTGTGCACCTAATCCGGAAGCCATTTTTGCGGCTTGTACGCCTACAATGCCAGCTCCAATAATCAGTACTTTTCCCGGAGTAACTCCAGGAACTCCACCCAATAAAATCCCACGCCCCATTACAGGTTTTTCTAAATACCTTGCCCCTTGTTGAATAGCCATCCGTCCAGCTACTTCAGACATCGGAACTAAAATTGGCAAAACCTTATTTGTAGTTTCCACTGATTCATAAGCCAAGCAAATCGCACCACTATCAATCATTGCATAGGTTAGTTTTCTGTTTGATGCGAAGTGGAAAAAACTAAAAATAATCTGATCACGTCTTGCCATTTTGTACTCAGCAACGTCAGGTTCCTTTACCTTAATCAGTAAGTCTGCCCTTCCCCAAACTTCGTCTCGAGTGAAAATAATTTCAGCGCCAGCTTGCTCATAATCGTCGTTGCGAAATCCGCTCGCAGCGCCAGAATGAGTTTCTATCAAAACTTGATGACCTCTTTTTACCAACTCATGAGTACTCGCAGGCGTTAAACCCACTCTGTTTTCATGATTTTTCATTTCCCTTGGAACACCAATAACCATAATGCTAATTTTTACGAAATAAACCTATATTTTTCATAAAAATAGATATAAAATATTATTATAATTAATAAAATAAAAGTAATTTATTTAAAAAAACACAAAACCAATTTTCTTAACCATGATGAACAGACAGCTTTTAACTTTAAAGATTTGTATTTTTATTTTTTTAAGCACTAAATGATACTTCGCGAAGATTTAGACAACTATATATTAATAACCCAACATGATCATGCTTATATAGCTGGAGAACTGCTAACTCACTTCAAAAAAGAGTTTATAGCTGTAGAACATTTCGAATCGTTTAAATTCGCTGTCCATCAACATGACCGGGCTTGGATCATCCCCGACTCGCACCCCTTATTAAATGATGTTACCCAGCAACCTTTCACTTTTTTAGATTTTCCAGAAAAGTTACGACTAAACTTCTATAAATTAGGCATTGAACAAGTAAACCAAGCCAATTCGTACGCCGCCTTACTTTGTAGCATGCATTATTGTGATTTGGCCGCTTCTTCATCATCAGAAACTGCTACCCAATTTATTGAAAGGGAAAGATTACGGCAGAATCATCTTATTTCAAAATTAAAAATCCCGCATACACGATTGCTCAAATATCAGCTCCAAATTTTGAAATTTTGCGATGAGCTATCTCTTTATATCTGTATGAACAAGCCCGGCGCAAGTAAACAGGAGGAAGTACCATTGTTTAAAAAAGGTTTTGCCGATTCAGAATTTTTTCACAACGATGGAAAAACAAAAGTTATTGCTTCATACAAAGACAGAAATACCATTAAATTTAACTCGAGCCCATTCGAAGATATTTTTGAAGTTAAAGTTCATTTAAAACGTGTTCCAAAAAAATTGGTTAAAGATATTGGCATTGCTGACGCCTATTTGGCAGAAACGACGACGTTTTTCAAAATTACCATCGGTTTTCCGGGGCGCAAATAGTTAGGTGATAAAAACTATCAACTAACCAAACATCAATTCATTGCCTAAAACCTTCTTATCAACCAATAAATTCTTAATATGTTGAAATCTTCTACTTGTCTATTTTGCGCAAAATTTTAGCTTTGTAAAGGTTCATTGTGATTTGCAGAGTCCCATATCTCTTATCTCAATATTCAAATCTAAAAAATGGCTGAATTAAATGTAAATTATAGCGAAGACAGCATCCGGTCGCTCGATTGGAAAGAGCATATCAGGCTTCGCCCGGGAATGTACATCGGTAAACTGGGTGACGGCTCGGCTTATGACGATGGCGTTTATGTTTTGCTGAAAGAGATTGTAGACAACTCTATTGATGAATTTGTAATGGGCGCCGGTCGTATCATTGATATTACCGTGAGTGATCATAAAGTTTCTGTTCGAGATTATGGCCGGGGAATTCCTTTAGGTAAGGTGATTGATTGTGTATCGAAAATTAACACTGGAGGAAAATACGATTCCAAAGCTTTTCAAAAATCGGTTGGACTTAATGGAGTTGGTACAAAGGCAGTAAATGCTTTATCTAACTTTTTCACCGTACAATCTTACCGAGACGGCAAAACTAAAAAGGCCGAGTTTGAAAAAGGGGAATTAGTTAAAGACAATCCAGAAATTGAAACTACGCAACGGAACGGAACGGCAACCATTTTTATTCCGGATGACTCTATTTTCCGCAACTACCGCTACATCCCAGAGTTTATTGAAAACATGATCTGGAATTATGTATTCTTGAATGCAGGCTTAACAGTTAACTTCAACGGACAGAAATTTTTCTCGGAACGTGGTTTATATGATTTATTGGCGAGAAACACCGACGCCGAAGCAAATCGTTACCCAATAATCCATTTAGTTGGAGAAGACATCGAGATTTCGATGACGCATGGTCAACAATACGGTGAAGAGTATTACTCATTTGTAAACGGCCAACACACCACACAAGGCGGCACACACCAACAAGCTTTTAGGGAAGCAGTAGTAAAAACCATCCGAGAGTTTTACAAAAAAGAATTTGATGCGTCAGATATTCGGGCATCTGTGGTGGCGGCCATTTCAATTAGGGTGCAGGAACCCGTTTTTGAATCGCAGACTAAAACCAAACTTGGTTCTTTAAATATTGGCCCGGACGGCCCTTCGGTACGTACATTCATAAACGACTTTGTTAAAAAAGCCTTAGATGATTATCTACATAAATATCCCGAAACTGCGGATGCGCTTTTAAAACGTATTCTACAGTCAGAAAGAGAGCGTAAAGATATTGCCGGCATAAAAAAACTGGCTAACGACAGGGCAAAAAAAGCGAGTTTGCACAACCGTAAATTGAGGGATTGCAAATGGCATCTGGACGATGAAAAACTGAGTGAAGAAGACCGTAAAAAAACTACTTTATTTATTACTGAGGGAGATTCCGCATCGGGTTCCATCACAAAAGCTCGCGAAGTAAAAACACAGGCCGTTTTTTCACTAAAAGGAAAACCTTTGAATGCTTACGGCTTAACCAAAAAAGTAGTTTACGAGAACGAGGAATTTAACTTATTACAACATGCCTTAAATATTGAAGACGGTTTAGATAACCTACGTTATAACAACATTGTGGTAGCAACCGATGCCGATGTCGATGGTATGCATATCCGTTTGTTACTGATGACTTTCTTTTTGCAGTTTTTCCCTGATTTGGTAAAAACTGGCCATGTTTTCATATTACAAACACCATTGTTTAGGGTGCGGAATAAAAAAGAAACCATTTACTGCTACAGTGATGAAGAACGTGTTTTAGCGATTGATAAACTTGGTGGAAAACCAGAAATTACCCGATTTAAAGGTTTGGGCGAGATTTCTCCGGATGAATTTGAAAATTTTATTGGCGAAGACATCCGTTTAGATCCTGTGATTTTACATGGCGAAACCAAAATTAAAAACTTGCTGGAATATTACATGGGCAAAAACACAATGGATAGGCAACAACATATTGTACAAAATTTAAGAGTTGAAAAAGATGACGCTGACATCATTGCTGATGCAAAAGCTACGGCAGAAGCGTTGGAGGAATCGGCGGCGTAGAAGATTTGAATCCTAAAGATTAAAAGAGATAACACTCTGATTTACAAATGGCGAATTTAACCACGGACGCGGAGTTCACAGAGCTGGACGGATAATAAATGGACTTAGAAAACTCGTTAGCTACAAAAGTGATTGGACTGGCAATCAAAGTTCATAAAGAGCTTGGGCCGGGTTTGCTAGAATCTGCTTACAAGGAATGTTTGTTTTACGAGATAAAGAAAAATGGTTTATACGTTGAAAAAGAAAAAGCTTTACCAATCTTTTATGATGACGTAGAGTTAGAATGCGGTTATCGATTAGATTTATTTGTAGCAAATAGGCTTATTATTGAAGTTAAATCAGTCAAAGAAATGAACGATATCTATTTAGCTCAACTGCTAACCTATTTAAAATTATCAGAGTGTAAATTAGGGCTACTCATTAATTTCAACACCCTATTATTGAAAAACGGCATTAAAAGAGTAATAAACGAATATTAAAAAATAACCAACCCAGCTCTGTGACCTCTGAGTCCTCTGCGGTTAAAAATAATCACGCAGTAAATAAACCATTGGTTAACAACTAGCCATCCAGCAAAAACTCGACGGTTAAAAATTATGGACGAAAACAATTACGAAAAAGAAGAAACCTTACACAACGCAACTCCCCTCAGCGGTTTATATGAAAACTGGTTTTTAGATTACGCTTCCTATGTGATTTTAGACCGGGCTGTTCCTCATATTTTTGATGGATTAAAGCCCGTTCAACG
>DASSWV010000502.1:0-2156 GCA_035704545.1 Pelobium sp. | reverse complement strand
TTTAGTTTCTAATGCGTTAAATGCACCTGCGTTTATTGTACTGTTTATAATTTTAACGTTAGGATTTTCGGTGCTCAGTTTAACCTCAAGGTTGCCCGTAGCTAAAAGGATATTTTTCAAGTCGAAATAATAACTCACTGTATCTCCCGCTGATAACGAACCGTTGGAGCTATCTTCAATATTGATTTTTTGGTACCTGATGGAAGGACTCGAACCCTTAGTTACAGCTCTAAAAACATTCAATCTTCCGCTACCTAACTGATCTACATAAAGATCATTATCTGGATTGTTAGTATAAATATCATCTGCTGTAAGTCTTAATATCTCTCCAGCCTGTACACCCGTTAATGTAGGGTTTTTCGCTAAAACTAGTGCTGCCGCACTAGAAACAAGAGGTGCCGCCATGGATGTTCCACTTTTATAGCCATAGCTGTTTGCATTTGTAGTGCTGTATATACCAGTCCCTGGGGCGGCAACCGAAACGTGATAGCCGTAACTTGAGGAATTAGACTTAACATCATTGCTTGTTACGTTGGCTACCGCAAATGCGCCCACATAAGCTGCTGGATAAATAGGAGCATCAGTTTTTCCGTTACCTGCAGCTACCACTACCAAACAGCCTTTGCCAACTGCGTAATTAATCACATCCTGACCGTAAGCTCCTCCTCCGGGCCCACCCCATGAACAGTTTATGATTTTTGCACCATGGTCAACTGCATAAATAATACCTTCGTAGCCTTTATAAATTGCGCTTGAATTATTATCGGCACCAGCTTTAACAATCAAAAGTTTAGCATTTTTAGCAATACTGGAGACACCTATACCATTATTGGTTACGGCTGATGCCAAGCCACTAACATGCACACCGTGATCTAAGGAATCGGCAGGAATATCAGGGTTATTATCTTCAACAATGTTACTTGCCGTAGCGCCAACAAAATCCCAACCCATAAAATTATCTATGTAACCATCGCCATCATCATCAATACCATTTATAGGGTCTTTTGTGTTCCGATAAATATTGTCTGTTAAATCATTATGCTGTAAATCTGAACCCGAATCTACAATTGCTATCACTACATCATTTGCACTTGATTGAACTGTCCAAGCTTCTTGAGCTTTTACTTGATTTAAATAGGATTGGCTGCCACTCAAAAAATACGGATCATTTGAGGTTTCAAAAGTGTTGTAAATAAAACTTGGTTCGGCATAATCAACCGAGGCATTTTTTAAAACTTCATCAATTACTTTTTCAATTGGTAAAACGCTCGCATATTGAACTTCGTAAATCCGGTTTAAACCAGCATTATCTATTTGATTTTGATTAGCTAATGTTTGTAGCGAAGAATTTTTAAACTGATAAATCGGCTTTATAGAAGTAAAAGTTATAGTGTTTGAACTGTTAAGTTGCTTTTTATGGGTGCTAAAAGTTGTTTTTCCGAGGGAAACATTTTTAAACTTTACAATTAACGTATTCGGGAGATAATCGGTGGATTGTATTCCTTTTGGTATCTGATAATTTTTATTCGGTTTTTCCTCATCAATTACTTTGAAGGAGGATAAAATCAATAAGAAGAAAAAACCTAATAAAGAAACTATCCTGCCCATGACACTATAAAGGAACACCTAAGTTAATAATTAAAATTTATCCTTAAAAACCTTGATACAAAGAAGTTGTTAGCCCGTGTGGTGCGTATTGAGATAAAATGCAAGCATAGTTTTTAGCAAAATCACAGTGTTTTTTGCATGTTGTTGATATATTAACAATTTTTAACACTTGTTAATATATATTTAATATACAACTGACAATTCAATGACAATTAAAGATCATCTTAGTGTTACCTTTACACCAAGCAATTAGAGGAATACCTCGTTGCTTTATTAAAGTTCCTATCGTTTAATTTAGGTTTATAATTGGTTAGTTTAAGCTCCGTCCTCCCCGTTCGGAGCTTAACTTTTTTATAACCAATTGGTTACGATACCGAAGTAATCATAAATAAAATAGAAAATAGAGTTTTAGCATCATTTTATAGGTTTTTAGACCATTTTATACACATAATTAATATTACTACTAAGCGATAAATTTGATAAACTAGCATAAAAAAAAGCTGCTTCACTTTTACATCGAAACAGCTTTTAAAAATTAATCAAATCTT
>DASSWV010000453.1:0-2371 GCA_035704545.1 Pelobium sp. | reverse complement strand
TAGTGCGTAATAGTTTCAACAGCAATTCAAGTTCGGGGATTGGTATTGATAACCAAACCTTAATTGGTTCTGGTTTAGAACTGGGTTTTAGTAAGCTACAGAATATTGTATCTCAAACTTTAGGTGTAAAAAACCTTGATTTTAACCTACGCTCTTTAAGCGAGTTTGGGATTGGCTATAGCTTTTTTAACAACCGGTTAAAGGTGCAGGGCAATTTTGTGAACAATAAGTACAACAACGATTATTTTAACAACAACGTTTTCAATTCTTCTTTTAATGATTTAACCCGCGATGCCCAAATGACTTACGACATCAAAAAAGACGGGAGTTTAGTGGGCAAAATCTTTAACCGCCCATCAAACCGCGATTTTTTCAACTTAAACAGCGATCTTTATACCAACGGAGTGGGTTTGGTATATGTTCAAGAGTACGATACCTTTAAAGAATTTATCCAAAACACTTTTGGTAGGGGCAAAAAGAAAACCGAAGACGAAGAAAAGGAAGAATCAGAAAATCGTACAAAAACCCAAAAATCGCCTATAGTTTATCCTCCAAAAAAAGAGGATTAAAGATATTCTGTAGCTGTAGAACTGGGGATGATCTTTTATTCCAAAAGGGAGAGGTTAGGAGCAATGCAGGCGCACTGATTTCAATTCCAAAAAGATAGGATTGCAAATCCCAACCAGTATCATGGATAAAAATCAAAAAGGCTTTCAAATCCGTTTACGAAGACAATCTACCAATCAAAGCCGCACTTTGCGCTCGTCCTTTTTCCAGCAAGGGTTCAAAAAAAGTTTTAGCCTGCATAAAATGCGATTTATAACCTTCCATATCTTTATAATTAATCAAAGAAGCCCACTCCCGCACTGCGGTATGGAATTCTAAATCATCACCTCTGATACTTTTATCATAAAGTGCGGTTTGGATGGTTTTTTCTAGCAATTCATCATTTTTAAAAAGGTATTCAACAATGCCCAACCTTAATTTAAAAGGCGGTGTTTGACACATCATATTATCATACGGGTTGATGTCTAACTGGTGCCAAGCATCAACCATGGCCAGTAAACTGAGGTGCGAATTTGATTTTTCCAGCGTTTGGTTGTTACCGATGCTGAACTCTTTCATAATGTCATCCTCAAATAAAATAAGATTATGCTGCCCGTGGAAAACAAAATCTCGGGCTTCGTATATACGCTTCCTTAAATTTTTTTCATCTTCCTGGATCATCATTTTAAACAATGCCGATTCCGATTGCGCATAAGCCTGAATTTGTTTTGACGCGTAAGGATTTAAAATTGCCAGTCCGGCATAAATATGTGGTTTGTAGCTAAAAATGCGTAAAGTGGTTAAAATCTTCACATTATCAATCCCAGACACGTAAGCACCACTTTCCCAAGGGTAAGTCCCGGCATTTTTCCAAGCGGTGCCCATGCTCTCGAAGCCCATGTGGGTTACGGCTTGTGTATCTGCCATTATTTGGTCATGCTGATGGTAATCTTCCAATTCAATGATTTCGGATTCCAGCGTTTGCAATACCTTTAAAGCGCTCTTATAATTTTCACTGGAAATTCGATGAGGTGCAACAATTAGCTTTTGGCCTTTGGTTGCAAAACCGGATCCGTGTAAAGAATGGGTTAAAATGATTTCAGAATCGTGGGGCAAATATTTTTCAAAAGCGGCAACTTCAGGTGTTTTTACAGACGTCATCCCGGTTATTAAAGCTCCCTTTTTAACAGATAACGCTGTTTTAGCCACTACATCTGCTATTTTTTCGGCTTCAACTGCATAAAAAATAAAGTCGCTGGTTTTGGCTACTTCGTTGGGGGTGTTTAAAACGATAATTCCGTATGGAGAGAGTTCTTCAGAAAGCGTTTCAAACTTATCGGGTAAATCACATCCTTGCACTTCTAATCCTGCTTTTGCAAAAGTGGTTGCATAAAGCTTGCCCATATCTCCTAATCCAATGATTCCAATTTTCATGAATGCTAAGATAATATTAAACAGAAACTTTTTAAGAAGACGGGCGCATTGGTGTTTATTTTATTTATAACTCTCAGACTCCTCATCTACGCTGCGCCCACCTGGAAACTTAGTTTCCCAACAACAAGTGGCATTACAAGCTTTTCATCGCATTAAAAACTAACCGGGCCACCTCTGTGCCCCCTTTTTGTTGAAAGTGCGTATTGTCACTTTCGCCTTTAGGATAAGCAATGTATTTTCCCGAATCTAAATTCATAAAGTATTTGGTGCTTACGTATTCTTCGCCTTTAGCCGAAAAAAACTGCATCGAAATTTCGTTTAAATCAATCAGTTTCACGTTTAACTCTTCAGCTACTTCTTTTACTGCATCCGGATATTCCCCGTGTACATT
>DASSWV010000431.1:0-3041 GCA_035704545.1 Pelobium sp. | reverse complement strand
AAGTGCTAGTCTCGGATAGGACACATTTGTACTTAAATGAGAGTGGATTTGTCTAAAAATCACTGTTTTTTTAGCTTTAGACCCAAATCCCCCTGTTTCCGTCTCTTAACTTGCAATTGAATTATCTATTTATTTTTTGGTTTTCGATTTGAGAATTGCTGATGGGCGAAATTCAAGCTTTATACGATTGCTACTAATTCTAAAACCCTTCTTATTCTTCTCAAACACGTTGACAATTAAAACTAAAAGCTGTCTTTTGATATCATATGCTGAAGACAGTCTTTAATTTTTATTTAATGCTTTATTATTTATATCTCTAATTACTTTCTTCATACCGTCACAGAAAACATGTAAATAATAGAAACCATCAAGGACATCCCAGCGTGTTCATCATAGACTTGCTGTTGTCGTTTTTATTTTCCAATTTTTTAAAACTACAACCTTGACTTACACAGCAAGTTTGTTTGTTTGAATTGTTGGCTTTTGATTTAATGATGTGCTATTTCCACAGCCTTCTTTCTATAATAAGACAGCGAATTTCCTGAGGTTAAAGGAGATGAGTAATTTTGTTTTATCAAAAACCACTCATTTCCTTTTATAAATTAAAAAATGATAATTTTAAAATTCTCCTGTAGGATCTTTGGTTATCTTAATGTTATCGTAAAAAATCGAATTTTCTACAGATGATTCCCACTGCGGCCCTTGCCCTCCTCTAAAAGTTTGAAACATTACGGTTTTAACCCAGCCCTTGGTTTTACCTCCGGCATTATCACCCCAATTGATCTTATCGTTATTAAGAATTTCTAAGCCATTGATCTTAACTTGTATTGTTCCGTTAGCATTAAAATCTGTATTACTTTTAACACGCATTTTAACGGTGTACCAAGTGTCATCTTTTAAACTAACACCATTTTTAGGGTAAAATGCTGTTGAGACTACATTAGTGCCATACTTCTGCCCCATATTTGTATAGTATAAATAAGGTTTAAAAATAACTTGACCAGACGAGGTTTTGTTCCACATAATCCTAACGCTACCACCGTTTCCTCCTGTAGGGTCTCCGCCTGCAATTACATCTCCTATTCCAAAACCAAACCCTAGTTTTCCGCCGTCTCTCCAATCAAAATCCTTAACAAACTTTATATCATAGGTTAGCTCGTAACTAGTACCATCAACAACATCAAACTGAGGGTAAAAACCGTTACTTACAGAACCCGCAGGAACCTTTACTTTTAATGTTTTGTCAACGATGCTTGTGTAACCGGTTTTCCATGATGTAACCACAGGGAAAAAATCCTTTTTTATATCGTCAAGGTTATAAGCCCCATTAGCATAGCTATCAAAAGTAACCATGCCTTCCACGTCTGAAGCTGGTGGGTCAACAACTGGAGGAGGAGTTGTTGCTGGAGGATAATTGACTGTTGTATCCTTTTTGCAAGCAAATAAGATAGTCATATTTAAGCTCAGAAAAAAAATCAGTGCTATTTTTGTTTTTGCAAAGTGCTTAATCATTTGATATATTTTTAAATTTAAAGACGACTCGCTGTTCATTATTAAACATGCCAGTGTCTGTTTGTAATTGGTTTCACTAAGGTAGTATAGGTCATGATTTTATATAGACTGCGTTTGTCTCGATTTTAGGATACATTTGTACAAAACAGGATTTAAATCTATCCAAATGCATTTTGAAACATTTGGATAGGCTTAAATAAACTAAAATGCGCCTGTTGGATCTTTAGTAAATTTTATATCATCATAAAAAATATAATGATCATTATCTGATTCCCAATCTGGCTCATTACCTCCTCTAAAGGTATGGAACAGCAATTCATTAATCCATTTTTTTCCAGTAGCAGTTGCATAATTCATATTTGTTCTGGTTAAAATGGTGTAACCATTAACACTTATTCTTAATTCACCATTATTATTATTGGTATTATTATCAGAGTTCGTATTACTTTTTACACGTATCTTAATTGTGTAATAAGTATTTGGTTGCAAACCTAAGTTATAAGGAGAATGCCCATAATCCATTCCTAAATCATCTCCATAACTGTCAGGCATATTTGTGTGGTATATGTATGGTTTAAATACCGCTTTGCCATTTGATAATTTAACCCACATTAACCTCACGCTTCCGCCATTACCGTTAGATTTATTTCCACCGGCATTCCCATCACCAATTCCAAAACCAAATCCTAATTTTCCGCCTTTATTCGTATTTCCGAAATCAAAACCAGAACCGAATTTTACGCGATAGGTTACTTCGTAAGAAGGTCCGTCTGGAATATCAAAATCCCCAATAACACCTCCAGCACCTTGTAACTTATTGGCTAGCAACTTTATCCGTAACTCATGGTTTAAAATTTGCGCTCTACCAGTATTGAAACCGCTATTATTAACCATGTTGCCAAAATTACCTTCTGCAAGTGCTCCTGTGTATTCTTTGTTGCTAGAGGTATTGAAATTAATCCAATCTCCACTACCTAAAGTTTTTAACGTTTTATCAGATGTTGCAGTTTCTTTTTCTGCTAATTGACTAGTTTCTTTTTTACAAGAAGTAATTCCTAATGCTGCGAGCAAGCAAATTGCTACTGCAGACTTAATGTTAAATGGTCTCATTAAATTTGAATTTAAATAGGTTAAAAATAATTTATCTACACCTGGCAATATTTGGATAAAACCGAGGTGATAATTGGTTGTTGCATTCCCTAACTCTAAAAAGTTATTAGGATTTAACGCTGAACTAAAGTAAGTAAAGTGGTTACACTAAATAGACGGTTGAGGCGGCATAATGCAACTACATTTGTGCACAACCATTCATACGCCCTCGGGGATAGGTCTTTTTCGGGAATATTTTGAATGAGAAACTTATTTTTGTCTTAACTTATTTTGATAGATTTCCAATAAGTTAAATCCGGTTGATGTGATATAATTGGCAATATGTGATTTTATTCAACATGATGAGTAGCATACCTATTCTTCGGCATCCGTGTCATCTGTTTTTGCAAAACCGGTTGGGGTATAGCCAAACTCCTCTT
>DASSWV010000508.1:0-4871 GCA_035704545.1 Pelobium sp. | reverse complement strand
TAATTATCGAAAGGTCTCGGGTTTTAAATCTGAGGCCTTTTTTTTTGCTTGTAAAAACGCTGACTTCATTGATTTAATTAGGACGTTTTATATAGAGTCCATTAATTAATTTCACAAATAATCGATCTAATATTCTGTAATCTAGGTTTTTAGCTTTAAGCTTTGTGCATTTTGCTTTTAGCCTTTATATAACACGCCATCCGTGTTATCTTTTTTTTGCAAATACTTAACTGATGAGCGCAAAAAAAGATGACACTACTCTTGTTAACGCAAAATCACATTTTGATGAAGATTAAGTAACCTAGTTTAATCAGAAAAAAACTGATTAAACTAGATCGCAAATCTTTGGTTTAGTCGAAGTCGTTGCAGTCAATGCTGTTCCATGCTTGGGTAAGTTGAGTGATTTGTTCTTTTGTAGAAACATCGCAGTTTTTAAACTTGTCAATCAGTTTAAAAGATGCTTGTTTTAGTGCATTACAATTAGCAACAGTAGGATTGGCCGAAAATTTTGTAACTAAATTGTAATAAGCATTGTACTCTGCATCAGTAAATTCACAGTTTGAGGATAGCGAGGTTTCTTCTTTTTCACAGCCAGAAAGTCCGACCGCAATGAACAGTACTAATAAAAGTTTAAGTGAGAAATTTTTCATGATTTTTTGATTAGGATTAAAATTTATTTGATTATTATTTGAAATTAAAATTGATACCGAAACCGAAAGTGTTAAACTCTGAAAGTATAATGCTTAAACCAAATGTGGGACTAAATCTATAATCGGCTCCCAATGCATAAGCGATATCGAAGCTTGAGCTAGATGAGGTTTCTCCGTCAAATTCAACATCAATTAGAGAAAAACTAGCGCCCAGTCGTAAATAAGGAAAAAGCCCTTTATCTTGCTTTTCGAAGTTGCCGGTAAGTTTGTTAACCGGTAAATATCCCGATGTATATAAACCAAAGCCATAAGCAAAACTAGATACGTAGTCAGAATCAAAACTAGAAGCAGTTAGCGCTAACCCGTAATTAATGTAATTTGACACTAAACCGCTTTCTACTTCTCCAGCAAAATAAAAGCTACCTGGTCCGGGGAAAGCAACCCAAAGGCGGCTTGGAGAATAATTGACCTGTGTTAGTGATGACTGCGTGTTGACAACGTTAGGAGTATTTGCCACAGTTGTAGTTGGGTTGGGTTTTGCTGAAGTGCTTTGCTGTGGCTTTGATTCCTCCGGCTTAACTTCAAATGTTTCGCGGGTGCCATTTTTATAGATGATCATGAAAACATCAGACTTGTTTATATTGTATGATGGGCCATCCTGGAACTCAAACTTCTTGTATTTAATCGTGTTTTCTTCGATTTCCAATATTTTAGCTTTAATTTCTGATTTATCGGTTTTAACGATAATATCTTGAGCGTTTGCTTGTAGGCTAACAAGAAGCATTATTAGCCCGCACAGATTTTTTAAGTAGTTATTGTTGATCATATTTTTTTGAGTTAATTATTTGATTTTTAATGATTTATATTTCCAATAGCAAATCTTTCAATTTATTAAAGTAAAGTTGAGACAAAACCAATTTGTGTGAAAGAGTTTAATAACCTAATTATTACCGTTAAAACACCTTTTTGTAATTTTAGATTATTGGATTTATCTAATGAAAAAAGAGATAAATACCTTATTAATTAACCATTAACTATTGTTCGTTTTGTGATGTATATGTTTCGGTTTTTAGGATTTTTAGATTAACGGTACTATGAAAATTTCATAAAAAAAAGCCGAAGGTATAAATACCCTCGACTCCTACCACCAACCTTATGATGTAAAAATCAGTTATTAAAAAAAAACTGAGTATTGAGCTAAGCTGTATATGTTTTGACAAGTTAATTTCGCAAGAATTCGTTTACGATGGGTTTTAATAGTTTCAACCGATAAGAAAAGGTTGTCGGCGATCTCCATGTTTTTAAAACCTTTAAGAACGTACTGTAAAATCTCGCGTTCCCTGCAAGTAAGGCTGTTGAACCTGTGCACATTTTCTAAGCAAAAATCCCGATTTTTTAATAGATGATCTAAAATGGAAAGGTATTCATGAACATCAGCTTTATTTACCGTTAGAGATATTTCGTAAGTATTGTTTCCTGTGTCTTTAACATTTAGTTGACTTACCAAATTTGTTCCATTATCGTAAAAGTAACTGTGGAGCCATTCTATGGCGGTTTGTTCTTTGTTAAAATAACGCAATTTTAAACCATCGTCAGATTTTTCAGCTAAGTTGTTTATTGTAGATTTTTTATACAGATCATCATTCAGAACCACAGCAATCTTTCTTTCAAAACCTTTATTTAATGGGGTTTCCTTTAAAAATGTATCAGCCTTTTGGTTAAAGTTTTCGTAAAGTTTAAAGTCTAGGTTTTGCTTGTTGCAAAGTGTGTTTTTTGGTTTCAGACGGTCAAAAAAATCTCTAAAATTATCCAGCGTATAATTATACTGCAGTGTGGTCTCGCAGGGATTCCAAACGCCACTTAAAGTACTTGAGTTTTTATGATAGCATATATTAATAAACTTATCGGTATACACGGTTTCCATTTCACTTATTTTGGTTTAAAAAAATGGTATTAAATTTTATAAACCAAAGTTCATATTACTGCGAAGAAAAAATTAGCGCAAAATGCCCCAATTTGTTACCGTTAAAACACCTATAAAAAAAAGTTATATCGCTCTACTAAATATGTTTAGTTAATAGCTAAATTTAGGTTCATCAAAACTTAAATTATGAAACTAATAAAAATCTGTGTTTTACTGCTCGCCTCTGTTGCAATTATCGCAACTGCCTGCAATCAACAAACAAATTCTTCAAGCTATGAATTGAGTCCGTCCGATTCAGCAAAAATTGCTTTTTACGACAAGTATTTTCTAGAAAGCGACGGATTTATACCAAATGAAAAAAACAAGCCGGTTGATGCTGCAATTGCCGAAAAATGCGTTGATTTATATTTGAGCACAAAAGGCAGATTGAACCCTAAAGAAATTAAGAAAATGCTTTCCACGGAAAGTGTGAGTTTTAAAATGGCAGAATTAACACCTTGGTTGCAAGACAGCTTAAGGAATGTGAAGTTTGATAATATGAGGGTGTGCTTAGGTGTGTATGATGTACCCGCACTTGAAAACGGTAACAAGCCAGACTCATTGGCGGGTAAATTAACTGTTTACCTATGGCCTTATTTAGGAGATGAAAAAGCCGTGAAATCGACTAACGGGGCGCAACCGATTAAGATAAAACCCTTTAATTTAGGGGATTTACATCCATGATAAACGCCTATTATTTTGAGTTTTTAGCTTTCTGTGTTGCACTTTACAATTACGAAAGATTAAAAAATTCTTATATGTTTTGGTTTATCCCCTTTTTGGGGATAACCTTTTTTTGTGAGGTAAGTTCAGATTATATTTATCTTATGTATCAATCTAGCACTTATTGGATATTCAGCATTTTAATTCCGCTTACTACTATATTTTATGGGTTTATTTTTTACTGTTTAATCAAAGATCAAAAACTTAAGACTTTATTTGTTATGCTGGGCTTGTTGTACTTAATAACAAACGCCTATTTTCTGAGTATTACAAATGGCTTTAGCACTACAATTATTTTAATTTCTTCCGTGATTTTAATCATTTTATCATGCTACTATTTTTACAGATGCTTGTTAGACGATGTTGACTTAACTGCATACTATGTTAAAAGTGGCTTATGGATTGTCGCCGGAATTCTTATTTTTTACAGCGGGATTGCAATTGTTTTCTCATTGTTTGATTATATCAGAACTTACAAATTAGCGGTAAACGGGGTGCAATTGTATAATTTTATTCCCCGTGTTTTAAGTATTATTTTATATGGCTGTTTTATTGTTGCATTTATTTTATGGAGAAAGCCCCAGAAGACGTAGTTGGCGCAATAATTATAGCTAGCATTGTTTTAGTAATACTTGCTGTTTTTACCTTGTTGTTTTTTCTACTTTATATTAAAAAGAAACTTAATTTAAAACAGGCCAACGAGAACTTAAAAATTGCTTTTCAGCAAGAGCTATTGCAAACCCAAATAGAAATACAGGAAGAAACCTTTAATCATATTTCGGAAGAAATACATGATAATATTGGACAGGTTTTGTCTTTTCTTAAATTGAACCTGAGTTTACGAGATGGCTTAAGTCGGTCAGAATTAGAAGAGAAAATAAGCAGTAGTGCAGAGTTGGTTGCGGCGGTAATAAAGGATGTGCGAAATCTTTCTAAAAGTTTGAGCTACGATTACATCAAGCAATTCGGTTTAAATGAAGCTTTAAAAAACGAGCTTAATAAAATGAACTTAACGGGCGTTTACGAAACTTTTTATACTGTTAAGGGGGAGGCTTTTGTTTTTTCAGAACAAATCAATTTATTGGTTTTTCGTATTTTCCAAGAAAGCCTCAATAATATACTTAAACATGCAGATGCGCATCAGATTATAGTTAAGGCACTATATACCCAAGATTCGATGGTTTTGGAAATCAAAGATGATGGTAGGGGCTTCTTGATTGATACAGGCGGCGAGCAATATGGATCCGGATTAAAGAATATTAAAAAACGGGCGAACATATTAAACGCGATTGTAGATGTGCATTCAATTTTAAATTCAGGAACAACAATTACCTTAACTGTTCCTATAAAAACTACCTATGAAAAAAATTAAAATAGCTTTAGCAGATGACCACCAACTTTTTAGAAGCGGCTTAGTGTCTTTGCTTAAAGATTTGCCAGAATTTGAAATTATATTTGAAGCAAGCACCGGCGAAGAAATATTAGATAAAATGGCAGGTAAATTGAAACCTGATATTTTACTGCTAGATATTAAA
>DASSWV010000277.1:0-4066 GCA_035704545.1 Pelobium sp. | reverse complement strand
GGCGACCTCGGTTGAGACCGCCTACTCATTGTTACAACCCCTGTTAAAATAAATTACTCTTATTATACAGTAGGTCGAAAAAATTCACAGACTTCAACGTACACAAAAGCACCTCGCTTTCCTATACAAAATTTTTCGAGCTTCTAATTTCCTCGTAAAGTTCAATAACTTTTTTCTGGAGCTCGATAACTTCGGCATCTCTTTCCTGCAGTTTCTTTGTTGCTACTTCAAGATCAGTAGCGTTTTTAATTTCTTGCTCAGGATCATTGTATGTTAACAATTGAACTACTGTCATATCAAAAAGAGCCGAAACTTGTTCCAATCTTGACAAATTAACATCCGTAATTCCCGTTTCAATCTTAGAAAATGCCGGTATAGAAATATCAAGCTGTTTAGCAACATCTTCTTGACTCCAGCCTTTTTGGTGTCTAAGCAATCTAATTTTTTTTCCTAATAATTTCATGTCTTTACCCTAAATTTTATTCTTAAATAATGTGAACGCTAAATGAGAACGAACAAATTTAAACTTTTTATTTACTTTTAAGAAAAGATTTTGCTAATGTAACCAAATCGATACCTCCAAAAGTTCCTGAACTCATCATCAACAAATTACATTCTCCTAAATCAAACGACTCTAAATAAGTTTTTAGTTTATCTGGATTGTCATAAAAGTTTAAATTTTTACACCCAAATGCACTAATCACATCGCTCTCGTTAAACGGCTTCATTTGTTTCTGTGCAACAGTTTTATAATCAATATAAACGATAGCAAAATCTGCGCCATTAATCGTATTGTTATATTCGTTTAAAAAATCCCCATTTAAGCTACTAAACGTATGCAATTCTATACAGGCTATTAATGGGCGATTAGGGAATTGTTCTTTAACAGCTTCCACAGTGGCTTTAAGTTTTGAAGGGGAGTGCGCAAAATCTTTAAAAACTATTTTATGTTCGTTTTCGCCCAAACGTTCTAATCTTTTAGCCGCACCTTTAAAAGAGCTGATTGCATTATAAAAATCACTGTTAGTAATATTAGCCTCTGCACAGGCTAGTTTCGCAGCGGTTAAATTCATTAAATTATGTCGACCAAAAACATTGAGCTCAACTTCATCGGTATTTGAAATCGTTAGATATGTTTTTCCATTTTCTATTTTATATGGAGGAGTTTTATAAGGGATAGTTTTTAGCTCGTTCTTGAATTGATGATTAAGAACTAAATCTTTTAACACCTCATCTTCTTCACAATAAATCAGCTTCCCTCCATTTTCAATTGTATCTATGAATAAGCTAAATTGGTCTTTGTAGTTTTCAAAAGTTGGAAAAACATTCACATGATCCCAAGCTACCCCACTTATGATACCTACATGCGCTTTGTAAAGATGGAATTTCGGTCTTCTATCAATCGGAGAAGCCAAGTATTCATCGCCTTCAATAACGATCAAAGGCGCATCAGAAAGCTTTACCATATTATCAAAACCTTCAATTTGTGCACCCACCAAATAATCAAAAGGCTTATTGTAATAATTTAAAACGTGTAAAATCATGGAGGTGATGGTTGTTTTACCATGGCTTCCTCCTATCACAATCCTTTTTTTATGGATAGATTGCTGGTAAACATATTCTGGATAAGAGTAGATTGGCAAGCCCAAATCCTGTGCTTTTAAAAGTTCTGGATTATCTATTTTAGCATGCATCCCTAAAATAACGGCATCAAGATCTGTCGTAATTAAATCCGGATTCCAGCCATCAACTGCTGGTAAAATACCGTGAGTATGAAGCCTGCTTTTTGAAGGCTCATAAACAGCATCATCAGAACCAGTAACTTTAAAGTTTTTTAAATGTAAGGCAATGGCCAAGTTGTGCATGGCCGCGCCACCTATAGCTATAAAATGAACTCTCATGTTTTAATTTTTAATAAATTTTGCAGCCACCCATAAGTCCCTTTTTTTGTGATTCACGTAACTGACTCCATATTTATTGGCTTCATCGGTAATCATCTGCAAGTCGGGATCCTCGTAAAAACCACTAAAAAATATTTCTCCTCCGCTAACAAGTACTTCGGCGTATCTTTCTATTTGATCTAACAGTATATTGCGATTGATATTTGCTAAAATCACATCATATTGTTCATTTGGTATTGCTTCTTTTGAGCCACACAAAGCCAGTAAATTATCGGTCTGGTTTAAAGTTGCATTCTCCAAAGTACTCTCATAACAAATAGGATCATAATCTATAGCCATCAAAGACTTAGCACCCAATTTACTGGCTAAAATTGCCAAAATTGCGGTTCCACAGCCCATATCCAACACTGTTTTATTTTGCAAATCTGTCTCTAATAGATACTCCATAATCATTGCGGTAGTTTGATGATGACCAGTTCCAAAAGACATTTTAGGGTCAATGACAATCTCGTACTTAAACTCTGGCTTGGGCTTATGGAAACTAGCTCGAACATGAACCTGATCCTTAATTTCGATAGGCTCAAAATTACTTTCCCACACCTTGTTCCAGTTTTGTTGCTCAACATGGTTAAGGCTGTAAGAAAAATCACAGTCGTTCTTGTACGCTTGTAACGTACTCGTCAGCAAATCTTGATCAAAGTCAACCTCATTAATATAGGCTTTAAAACCGTCTGGCGTTTCTTCAAACGTATCGTAGTTCATTTCGCCAAGTGCAGCAATCAGGATGTCTGTATAGTGACTTTCAGAAGCGTTTACTGTAAAAATAAGCTCTTTATAATTCATTCTTTATTTAATATTTAACATGCAAATAACCGTAATTATTTGTTCAATTGAAACGCTTAAGCTAATTATCAGAGGAACTAAACCTCTTTATAAAAATAAAAAAGCTCAAATGACTTCTTAATCATTTGAGCTTTTAGAAACTTATGCCGGCATATCGACCTAAAAGATGACGTATAATCGGCATAAGTACCAGACAAACAAATATCTGATAATCAGTACGTTGAATTTTTAACTATTGAAAGCTTTGGCAATGTCCACAAAATCTCTAGATTTTAACGATGCGCCACCAATTAAACCACCGTCAATATCTGCTTGTGAAAATAGTTCATCAGCATTTTTTGGATTACAGCTGCCACCATATAATATAGTTGTGTTTTGCGCTACTGCTTCTCCGTATTTGTTTGAAATTTCTTTACGGATGAAAGCATGTATTTCTTGAGCCTGAGCAGAACTTGCTGTTACACCGGTTCCTATAGCCCAAACTGGCTCATAGGCAATCACTAGCTTCCCAAAGTCTTCTGCATTTAAATGAAAAGTTCCTTCAGCTAACTGCGATTTTACCACATCAAAATAAGATCCTCCTTCTCTTTCCGTCAAAGTTTCTCCAATGCAAAAAATAGGTTTCAAATTATTCTTTAAAGCTGCATCAGTTTTTTTAGCTAACAAGGCATTATCCTCAGCAAAATACTGTCTTCTTTCCGAATGACCTAAAATTACGTATTCTACAGCTATTGAATTCAGCATACCTGCAGAGATTTCGCCTGTGTAAGCTCCAGCTTCTTCTTGATGTGCATTTTGAGCACCCACACTAACCTGTTGATGTCCGTTAGCTAAAGCGGCTAAACTATGTAAATGAATATATGGTGCACAAACTATTACTTGTTGGTTTCCTCTAACTTCGTCTTTCACCATGTTAACCACCTCAGAAAAAAGAGTTAATCCATCAGTGTAATTCTTGTTCATTTTCCAGTTTCCTGCTACAATTTTTTTTCTCATAATTCTAAAATCTTCTGTATTCTTCTGTATTGTTAAATATATGGGTTAGGATATTTCTTTCGGTTTCATCGAACATCTTTCCACGACGCTCGAAAACTTTTGTAACGGTTTCAAACATTTTATTAAGGCTATAAACCTCAAAACCGTGTGAGCCCCCCCATGCAAAATCAGCTATAAAGTTTCTTGGGAAACCAGCACCAAAAACATTTGCGCCAACGCCTACCACGGTACCTGTGTTAAACATGGTATTTATCCCACATTTTGCATGGTCAGCCATAACCAATCCGCAAAACTGCAAACCTGTTTTACGGAAACGATTTTGTGTA
>DASSWV010000496.1:0-5497 GCA_035704545.1 Pelobium sp. | reverse complement strand
ACCTTACCAAAAATCCGGAAAGCATCAGAAAAACTAAACGTCCGCTACCTGCTGGAATGTGGAAAGGGTCCGGATTAGCGGTAATGTTAGATTTATTGGCGAGTATTTTAAGTGGTGGACAAACCACCGGGCAGATTACTGAAAGCGGAAAAGAAAAGAACATTTCTCAGGTTTATATTTGTTTAGATATGGATTTATACCCAGATGCAAACAATATTGCAGATGAAATACTGACTTACACCAAACAAGGGAAATCTGAAGTGCGGTACCCTGGTGAACAAACTTTAAAAATAAGAGAAGAAAATATGCTCAACGGAATACCAGTTGATGAAACCATGTGGGAAAAAGTTAAAAGTCTTTAAAATGGCCGTTTTTCGGTTAAGTATTTCCAATACCTTTTTGGTACGTGTTGAATGTGCAACCGTGTATTTTTTCGGGCTTTGATATTGGTTTTCTCAAAATAAGTGCGCCATAAGTTTTGGTACAAATCTTCATTGTTGCCTAGTGTTTCTAAATTCTTGCTCTTTTGGTTAAAATCCATCTCAATAGTTTCAACCGTTTGTAAATTATAATATAAACCATACTGCCTTTTCTGATCAAAAATTAACCACTTTTGGTCTTGATAGCGCTGTGCAAAATGCTTTGCAATAATTGGCATCACGTTAAAGTCGGGTTCAATCTCTGCAAAATAAATATCGTCCGTAATTAACCGAAATCGTACGAAAGCTTCCATTCTATGTTTTTCCCGGCCAACTTGTTTGGTGTACTGATGTAGTTTTAAAACAGATTGGTTGGTTGTATTGCTCAATATTTTCTTTTCAGGATTTGCAATGGCATACCTGATCACTTCTAAAACAGGTCGTTCACAATATTCATCTTCGGTTAACAAACTATAAACAATTTGATGGATTCCGTGTTCTCCAAGCAAAAAATTCAGCTTTTTAAAAACTCTTTCTGCTTTTTTTGGATTGGTAACTACCCGGTGCAAACCATAAAAAAGAGCTGGCTTAGCTAATCCTTCTTTCCTAATGTCTGCTTTTTCAATTTTATATTCATAAACTTCAAAAACCGCTGTAAAAAAGCCATCCAAACTATGGTCATAGGTTAAAAGCGTAATCATTAAAACAGACTTAATTGTGATGAATAATGTGTCTCGTACTTGCTTTTAACGGTTCTAAGGATAATGTCTTTTAAATTTGCTTGCTGTAGAAAATTGGTTTTAATAAATGTATTGGCAAAACTGATGAAATGTTGCGCTCTATTTACTGCAACGCCCATTTTCTGGAGATGCTGTAAGTTTAGCTTCGCAAATTTTCTTCCTTCCACAATTTTCCAGGCCGACTTCACTCCCACTCCGGGTATTCTTAAAATGGCTTCAAAATCTGCCGTTTGAATATTCAAAGGAAAAAAATCGATATTTCTCAACGCCCAGCCTAATTTGGGGTCCACATCCAATTCTAAAAAAGGTTTTTTAACATCTAAAATTTCATTGGCCTTAAAGCCATAAAAACGCATCAACCAATCTGCTTGGTAAAGTCTGTTTTCCCGCAACATAGGCACTTGTGAACTTAAAGAGGGCAAGCGAGCATCGTTTGCAACGGGCACATAACCAGAATAATAAACTCTTTTTAGGTTGAAATCTTTATAAAAATGAGCTGCCGTATGGATAATCTGCAAATCTGTTTCGGGTGTGGCGCCAATGATCATTTGAGTGCTTTGCCCGGCCGGAGCAAATTTCGGCGTTTTTTTAAACCTCTTTCTTTCGTCTTTGTAAAGGATGATTTCATTTTTAACGAAAGTCATCGGGTCAATCATGTCTTGCCTGTTTTTGTCTGGTGCTAACAATTTTAAACCTTCAACTGTTGGCAGTTCTAAATTCACGCTCAAACGATCGGCGTACAAGCCTGCTTCTTTCATCAACTCATCCGAAGCTCCTGGAATACTTTTTAAGTGAATATAACCATTGAAATTCTGCTCTAGCCTTAACTTTTTAGCAACAGATACCAAACGTTCCATAGTGGTATTGGCATCTTTAAAAATCCCAGAACTTAAAAACAAGCCTTCAATATAATTACGGCGGTAAAAGTTGATGGTTAGGTCAACCACTTCTTGCACAGTAAAAGCCGCCCGTTTAATGTCATTACTTTTACGTGTAATGCAATAAGCGCAATCGTAAATGCAAACGTTGGTCAACAGAATTTTTAAAAGTGAAACGCACCGACCGTCTTCGGTGTAGGAATGACAAATGCCCATTCCGCTCGAATCGCCCAGACCTTTGTTCTTATTTTTACGAGTGCTTCCGCTTGATGCGCAGGAAACATCATATTTTGCGGCATCGGCTAAAATCGAGAGTTTTTCGTTTATTCTTTCAAAATCCATCAAACAAAATTACCAAATTATTTAGCAAATTATTGCTAAATAATTTAGTTTTATTTGGTGTGATAAAAAAAAGCCTGAACTTTACATTCAGGCTTCTCATCAAACATTGAACTAATTTTTACTTAATTTCGATTTGTCTGCTCAAGACTTTTGCTTCCTCTTTTTTAGGGATGTTCACTTGCAACACGCCGTTTTCGTAAGTAGCTTCAATTTTAGCATGATCTACTAAATCTGGCAGGTTAAAAGATCTAGAAAAAGCATGGTAGCTAAATTCCTTTTTATTGAATTTTTTACCTTCTTCTTTTGTTTCATTTTTAACCTCGGCAGAAATGGTTAACACATCTTTTTCTAAAGCGAGTTTAAAGTCTTCTTTCCTTAAACCTGGAGCGGCTAAATCTAACGTATAAGCATTATCAGTTTCAGAAACGTTTACTGCTGGCACATGTTGTGATGGTTTTAGCCCTGCGTAGCCATCAGTAAAAAAAGTGTCAAACAATTCGTTAAAAGTTGAATAGCCATTTGCTCTCTTTTGGTCGTTAAATTTTACTAAAGTCATTTTTATGTCCTCCTATTTGTTAATTTTACTTTATGTATGATGCTGAACAAGTAGAATACCAATGCAAAAAAAACTACTAAATAATGACTTTATGTCTGATTTATGGTAATTTTAACGACAAATTTTCCGATTTATGAAATTAGATGAGCTAATTAAGCAATACAAATACAAAATAGAAATTCCAATTAGGTTTTCGGATATGGATATGTTTGGCCACGCAAATAACGCAGTTTACCTTACTTATTTTGAACAAGCTCGCTCAAATTATTGGAAAGATATTATTAAATGGGATTGGAAAGCGACCGGAATTATTGTTGCGAAGGCTCAGGTAGATTATGTGCGCCCAATTTTATTGGATGAGAAGATTTTTGCGTACGTAAAAACCAGTCGGTTAGGAAACAGTAGCTGGGATATTGAATATATTTTGGTTTCTGAGAAAGAAGATGGTTCAGCTTCACTAAAAACGATGGGGAAAACCGTCCAAGTTGCGATTGATTATCAAACTAATAAACCAACTCCAATTCCAAAAGCAGAGCGTGATCTGATGAAAAAATACGACAATATTTGGCTGAATGAAGTTTAGGTTTTGTTAGGTGGTTAGTTAGGTGGTTGGTTAGTTGGTTAGTTAGTTAGGTGGTTAGGGAATCGGCTTATTATTCAAAATTCAATCCTTCACTCATTCTATCATTCAAAATTAAACTCTTAAAATCCCTCTAAAAGCTCTGGAACCGTAATAAGATTCGGCGCCGTTGTGATAGGTAAAAACCCTTCCAAACCGAGAGTCGCAAAAAATTGCCCCGCCCAGCTTTCTAATGGCCTCAGGTGTTTGTACCCAGCTCGATGTTTTGTTATCAAAATTCCCCAGTTTTTGTAAATTATAGTATTGCTCTTCGGTCAATATTTCAATACCCATTTCATGGGCTACATCCAAAGCTGAATTTTTAGGTTTATGCTCTTTTCGTGAATCTAACGCTTCCCGGTCATAACATAAACTCCGTCTACCTTTAGGGCTTTCAACGGCACAATCGCAAAAAACATATTCCGCTGATTTTTCATCAAAACCGATAACATCTGGTTCGCCACCGCTCAGTTCCATCTCGTTCAACGACCACATTTTTGATTTATCCAGCAACAGTTTTGCTTCAACCTTATCCCATACCATGTTTTTATGGCGATTGATATTCTTTTCAAACCGAGCTTTAAGTATCTCTAAAAGTTCCCTTTGTTTTTCGGTAGATAATTGTTTTTTCATCAACGTTAGCTATTTATTTTCTTATTCAATCCTTCTCTCATTCACTCATTCTTTTAATAATCCGCAATTTATGCGAGTATTTATTTTGATCTAAAGCAAAAATCCCTTGATTGTCAATTCTATCAATTTTTACCCGCCCAGAAGCATGAATAATTTGGCTGTTGTTCAGCATAATTCCCACATGGGTAATTTTGCCTTCAGCATTATCAAAAAATGCTAAATCTCCTGCTTTAGCTTCGGTTAAAAAATCAACTACTCTGCCTTGCTCCGCCTGTTGCCATGCATCTCTATTAATCTTTAAGCCCAACATTTTGTACACAATTTGCGAAAAACCAGAGCAGTCAATTCCGGCATGGGTTCGTCCGCCCCATAAATAAGGAACATTTAAAAAAGCTTTGGAGGTTTCTGTAACGTTAACTTCAAAATCCTCGGAATTGGGTGCAAACACATTGCTCGATGTTACTTGGTAGCTTTCGCCAGCGAGCGTAAATTTCCCCTCATTGTAATTGGGCAAAGTTGTTCCGGCATGTAAATAAATCGGAGATTTGGCGCTACCTTTTAAAACTAATGTATTTGCCTCATTTGTTAAGAATTGTGTAGTTTCTTTTAAACCGGCCAAGGAATCATCTAAAGCTACAATTTGTTTGGCATCAAGCCAGCCAATGTAAGCATCGTTGTGAGTTTTTACCTGTAACCACTCTTCCTCCTTTTCAAAAACTTCAAAAGTATCTGCAAAAAGTAACTGAGAAATCATCTCCGATTGATGCGAAGGTTTCGCTCTTAAAGGGATTGATGACAAAAAGCAAGTGCCTGTAAAGTTTTCCATTAGGATAATATAAGATGGTCTGAATTTTGCGTAATTTAACATAAAACTTACTAAGATGGAAAATTCACAAACATTCGAGCGCATTTTGCTTGCCGTTGACGATTCTGAATACGCATATAACGCCGCAAGCTATGGTTTTGCTTTGGCAAAAAAACTAAACGCATCGGTTTCGTTGGTACATATCAATCAAATTCCGATTGCCACAAACATCACTGGCGATCCTATTTTAGGTGATCCTGGAATAATTTTACCTAATGTAATGGACATACAGCGTGAACATAGCGAAAAGCTTTTTGCTGATATAAAAGCGAGATTTGCACCCGAAACAATTGTAGACGAATATCTTTTGACTGGCGATGTAACAGATGAGATTGTATCATTAGCCAAAGAACAAAACTTTTCGATGATTATTATGGGTACACATAGCCGTAAAGGGTTTGATCATTTTATTTCTGGTTCGGTAGCAGAAAGTGTGACTCGCCAT
>DASSWV010000249.1:0-2649 GCA_035704545.1 Pelobium sp. | reverse complement strand
GGTTGCATCAGTTTGCAGTTTACGTTCTAAGAGCCACAGACGTGAGCCGTTTTCTTACATTTTCAAAGCCGTTCAATTTTCAAAAAAGTTCTTTTAAAGTCCTTTTCTAAACAGCTTTACAGGCTTCCTTTTCAGTTCTTTTAAAATTCTTCTAAAGGCGTTTCTCAAAAAAATCGGTCGGCTTTGCGACTTTAACCATTTCTTAAACGCTTTAAAAAGTTCAGTTCTGTATTGCGATTTATTGCTTCGTTCTTCCGTTCAAATGTCGTTCTGGTGACGGTCGTATTTCCGTGAGTTTTTACCGCTAACTTACATATATGTGTAGTTTTACTGCACATACACAACAACGATGTGTTGTATATGTGTAGTCGAGATACGCACATATTTTTTCTAAATATATTAAATTCTACAAATCATCGAAAGGACTTTTTACATTTTGTAAACTTTTTGTACTTACATGAGTATAAATTTCTGTGGTGCGACTGCTTTTGTGTCCCAAAATTTCTTGAATATAACGTAAATCTGTTCCGCTCTCTAATAAATGAGTGGCGTAACTGTGTCTTAACCAATGTAAACTTACGGGCTTTTTAATGTTTGCTTTCTCAACTGCTTGTTTTAAAACCAAACCTAAACTCCTTTCATCATAAGCAGTATTCGGGTCTCTTCCTTCAAATAGCCATAAAGTTGGTTTATGAACTTTATAATATTCCCTCAACATTTCCAAAATAGCGGGCGAAAGTGGCGCAATCCTATCTTTCTTTCCTTTTGCCTGCCTTATAATTACCAAGTTTCGTTTCGAGTCAATATCATTTGGTTTTAAAGCCAGCAATTCGCTACGCCTTAATCCACAGCTATAAATCAAACAAAGCATCGCCTTGTGCTTAATATTGCTGTGGGCGTTCAAAATCCTTTTCACTTCTTCTTTGCTCAAAACATTGGGCAACAGCTTTTCCCTTTTTGGTCTATAAATTTTATCAACATTAATTGCGGTTTCTTTTATCGTTTTAAAATATAACTTTATGGCGTTTACAATCTGGTTCTGAAAAGATACCGAAAGTTTTTTCTCTAAAATATAATCGTTGTAAAACGCAACCACGTCCTGGTTGTTAATGTCTTTTACAATTTTGTCATTATAATAAAACAGAAAGATCTGCAAAGCTTCCGAATAGGTTTTTACCGTGTTTGTGCTATATCTTTTTGTATTGAGGTATTTTTTAAAAGTTTCAATTTCCGCAATTTTATCCAATCCAATCCCTACAGATGTTTCTTTTAACGGCAGTTTAAATTTCATGCGGTTTTGTGGATTATCTGGGATATGCCACACCTTTAAACTCGAACTCCACCTGGCATCGTCAAGTTTTCTGAATCTCGAAATTAACTCCGCATCGTTTTCATACCACACCGCTATTCGTTTCTGCTTTTTATGTTCAATTATTTCGGCCTTGTATTGCATTTTTATGGATGATGAATGGGTAAACAAAAGAGCTATTAATCAGGTAATATCAGAAAAAAATGCAAATAATTTTTATTGATCGGTATTCCCGATTTTACTGTTGTGGGTGTTTTTGCATAAGCTATCACCTCATTCCTCCAGCTTTCTTACTAGTAAATACCAATCGTTATCCAAACTCAGATAGCCATAATCATAACAGAAAATATAAACAGCACCTTTTGCAGTTTGATATTGATGCGTAAAGTACGAGAAATTGAAACCTGCTTTTTCCAGCTTGTTTTTCGGGACCTTAATTTTTCCGTCCGGATTTAGCTTTGCGAGTATTTTTCTGTTTTTAAACAAAATACTGTTGATGCGTTTTACCTCCTTACTGTCGTCGGCCTTTAGCTTGTTGTTATAATTGCTTCTGCATTGGTCATCACAGAATTTCTTGTCTGCCCTGCCTTTTATTGGATTGCCACAATCCAAACATTGTTTCTCCATAAGTTGATGATAAAAAGAGCTTTAAGAAATAAATATAGAAACAATATCCGTATTTAACCGATTATATACGGATATAATTGTTTAACATCCGACTATGTTTTCCCACGGTTTGCACCTTTGTTCTGTCGGTTAGCCATGGTGGTTAGCTGTTCGTTAACAAACATTTACAATTTAAATTTTAAGATCATGAGTAATTTAAGAAACAGTGTAAGATTAATTGGCTTTTTAGGTGCAGCGCCAGAAGTAAAGGAAATTTCTAAAACTAAAAAGTTTGCTAAAATAAGTATGGCTACCAACGATAGCTATAAAAACGACAAGGGCGAAAAAGTTGAAGAAACACAATGGCACAACCTGATCCTTTGGGATAAACAAGCAGATATCGCTTCTAAGTATTTAGACAAGGGCAGTGAAGTTGCCATTGAAGGAAAGCTAGTGACACGAACCTATACTGATAAAGAAGGTGTTAAAAGGTTTTACACCGAAATTGTGGTGAGTGAAATAGTGATGCTAGGTAAAAAATAACACAACATATTCTGGTGGTTTAATCCATCAAGATAACAAGGCTTACCATATTTTACGTGGTAAGCCTTGGTTCGTATTTGCCTATGTTCAACCTGCCCAAAGGAAATAAATAATTATTAGAATAATGGTGATTTAATCGTCTTGCGGAGATTTAAGAGGAATAGGTGTTATGTAGTTTTTATGCTTATGAT
>DASSWV010000216.1:0-2344 GCA_035704545.1 Pelobium sp. | reverse complement strand
ATTATCCCGACCCGAGCGTATGTCGGGTGGGCGAAGATTACTATCTGGTATGCTCTACGAACGAGTATTTTCCTGGGTTGCCCCTATTTCACAGTAAAGATTTGGTAAACTGGAACCAGATTGGCCATGTATTAGACCGGCCTAAGCAAGTTCCTTTAGATGGAGTAAATCCTTCCGGAGGGATATTTGCCCCTACAATTAGGTATCATCAGGGAATGTATTATGTATTGTGTACCAGAGCAGGAGGCGATCCATCCCAACGAAATTTTGTTGTTACCGCAACCAATCCTAAAGGCCCATGGAGTAACCCTTTTTGGTTAGAGGACGCACCCGGAATAGATCCAAGTTTGTTTTTTGATGATGATGGAAAAGCATGGTACACAGGAAACCGTACCCCAGAAGGAGGCGAAAAATATTTTAAACAAAGAGAGATTTGGCTACAGGAGTTTGATATAACAACCATGAAGCTGAAAGGGCCTGTTACACTTTTGTTGGATGAGGGAGCCATAAGGCAGGCAAGAAATATTGAAGCGCCTCACATCTATAAAAAAAACGGATATTATTATCTAGTTATCGCCGAGGGTGGAACAGATTTTAATCATGCTGTTACAGTTTTTAGAAGCAAGAATATCCGTGGACCGTATGAAACAGCCGCAAAAAATCCGATTATTACCAGCAGGCATTTAGGCCCAGACTACCCCATACAATGTATCGGTCATGCCGATTTTGTAGAAACACAAAATGGCGAATGGTACACGGTACTACTAGGTACCCGACCTTATGGTGGTAAAACATTTGCCAATTTAGCAAGGGAAACATTTATCGCACCTGTAACTTGGGATGATGATTGGCCGATAGTTGCAGCCGGAGAAGGTAGAGTTTTAAAAGAGTTTCCAGCGCCCAATTTGCCGGAATTTAAAATTGAAAAACCTAAAATTCGTGATGAATTTGACAACAAGCAATTGGGGTTTGTGTGGAATGTTATTCGCACTCCGACAAACAACTTATATAGTTTAAACAGCAAAAAAGGAACTTTGCGTTTGTTTTTGAAACCCGAAACTATTACCGAGAAAACCAACCCGGCATTTGTTGGCAGGCGACAACAACACATGAATTTTATAGCCAGCACTGCAATGCAGTTTACACCGAGAGGCAAAGAGACAGCAGGGTTGTTGGTTTATCAAAACCCGGAACACCATTTTAAACTGGAATACTTGAGAAACGACGGAAATAAGGTGATTAGGTTGACTAAAATAAAAGCTGGCAAGACAGAGATTTTAGCAGAAAAACCTGTTGAAGCCAAACATTTCTATTTGAAAATTTCTGCAACCGGGCAAGATTATGCCTTTCATTATGCAACAAAAAAAGGAGACTGGGATTTACTTGCGGATAAAGTTGATGGTAGGATGCTGAATAGAACGGTTGCTGGTGGTTTTACTGGAGTTTATTTAGCCATGTACGCCAGTAGTAACGGAGATAAAACCTCCAATTTTGCCGATTTTAGTTGGTTTGATTATGAGGGTACAGATGACATCAATTAGTTTATCAATGTTTAATTAAAGCATAAGTTAGTTTAGATGAAGACACTTTTTATTAGCATTTTGATACTTGCCAGTATTCAATTGGAAGTAGAAGCGCAGCAAAAAGCCGAATTGTTCCCATTATCAGCTGTGAGGCTTGAAGATGACCTTTTTTTAAAGGCTCAACAAAATAATTTAAAATACATTTTAGCCTTAGAACCAGACAGGTTACTGGCACCCTTTTTAAAAGAAGCAGGGCTTAAACCAAAAGCACCTTTTTATGTGAGTTGGGAATCTAGTGGCTTAGGCGGACAAACGGGAGGCCATTACCTATCCTCTCTATCTTTAATGTACGCCTCCACGGGTAACGAGGAGCTTAAAAAGCGCTTAAATTATATGATTGACGAGCTGGAGCAGTGTCAGCAAAAAAATGCTAATGGTTATGTTGGTGGTGTGCCTGATGGAATGGCGATATGGGCTGATATAGCTGCTGGTAAACTAGAAGTTTCTAATTTCTCTTTAAATAAAAAATGGGTACCATGGTATAATTTACACAAATTATATGCTGGGTTAATAGATACGTGGGAAATTACCAGAAATGCAAAGGCAAAACAAATTTTAATAAAACTAGCCGATTGGTGCCTTACCACCACATCAAAATTAAGTGATGAACAAATGCAGGATATGCTACGGTGCGAACATGGCGGGATGAATGAAGTTTTAGCACAGGTAGCCTTTATTACGGGAGATGATAAATATTTAAAACTGGCTAATCGTTTTTCGCATCAATTCATTTTAAACCCATTGTTACAATCTAAAGATGA
>DASSWV010000212.1:0-6349 GCA_035704545.1 Pelobium sp. | reverse complement strand
GCAATTAATATAAAAAGAAAGAATAATTTGATTTTAATGTTATATTTCATATTTAAAATTTTTATAAAGCTACCATCCTGTATTTTGTGATAAATTTGGATTTAAATCAATTTCTCCTTGAGGAATTGGTAGCCAAATTTTATAATATTGCCAATTATTTTGCAAATCAGGAACAGCTACTTTTAAGCTGGATCCAATATTGCTCTCTCCAGGTCTAGGCGTTAGTGATGAAATTGCCTCAGTCGTTCTGTCGAAGCGTATTAAATCGATTCTGCGTTTAGATTCGAAACAAAGCTCTCGTTTACGTTCATCAAGCAGCTCAGTCACAAAATCTGAATTAAAGTAACCCGTATTTAGGTCTTGTAATGTAGTATTATTACCCAAAACCCTAGTTCTAATATCATTAAATAATAAACGAGCTTTTGACTCATTTCCAGTAAAATAAAGCGCCTCTGATAATTGTAAAACCACATCGGCCATCCTCATTAAAGGATGGTTTAGAGAGCAATCATACCTTGAATGATTAGGATAAAATCCCAGGGTTGTCACCCGATATTTTCCTACCTGCCAATTTAGATTAGAATTAAAACTTGAACTATTGGGTTTCATATAGGTAGCACCATCCACTGTTTCTTGGGTTGCCGTTTTAATATCAAACCGGCCAGTTATAAACATATCTCGTCTAATATCGCCGGCTACGTAACTGTAATACAGGCGGGTGGTTGGGATAAATCTACCATAACTTCCCCGTACTAAATAACTGTTTCCTACTGGTGTAAACGTGTTCTGAATATTTAGATAGTTATCAGCAAGAGATTCAGACCATTCCGACATAAATAAACATTCTTCCTTTTGGACTAATTTAGACGCTTCTCTAAATAATAATGGATATTTCGACTTACTAACTAAAACATAAGGACTAGTGTTTACTACATCTTGTAAAACTTGAACTGCTTTTGAACTAGCCTCATCTTCATTTACCCAATCAAAACTATTTAATTGATTTGCATCTGTAAGTAAAGATTTGCCTACCATGTAGCGTTTACAGCTAGCTAAGTAATTGTAAACACTCCCTAAATAAGCACCTGCTGTCCATTTATTAGCACTACTTCCAAATATCCCAGTACTACCCAAATTTTTATATGCGAAATCAAAATCACTTATAATTAGCGTATATACATCTTTAAGTTTAGCTCTAGCAGCGTATGTTTCTGGCTTCGAAGATGTCAGAACAGGTATTCCTCCAAAAAGTGTAGCTAAATGGTTGTAATAAAAAGCTCTCATAAAACGAGCTTCGCCGCTAATCTGTATTTTAAGAGGCTCAGGTATTTTGCTGTTATTAATTCTGTCTAACAAAAAATTACATCTAGATATCCCGGTATAGAAAGCTTGCCAATGTTTAAGAATATTTTGATTTGTTGGAAGATAAGTTGCTTTTTCAAAACTCATAGATTCAGCAGGATTTATTCCTAAAACAACATCAGAAGGACCTTCCATCATGTAGAACAGTCCACTTGCATATGTGCCATCGCTAACATTGTTACCGCCTGAAACATAGGTCGTGTTCAAAACCTCATAGCAACCGGCTAAAGCAAGTTTGAAATCATTCTCGGTTTTATAAACGTTCTCGGGCGAAGTAAATGAAATAGGAAGTTGTTCTAAGTCATTTGAACAAGACGCAGCAGTAAAAAAGAAGATTAATAAAATTATATGTCTGATTTTCATTTGTTTAAAAGTTTAAGTTAAAATGCAACATTTAAGCCCACTTCAAAGCTTTTTACCCTAGGGTAAGATAGCCTATCATAGCCAGTAAACAACGGGTTCGGTGAACGGACATCGGGATCTAATCCGGAATATTTAGTAATGATAAAAGGATTCAAAATATTGCTATAGATTCTAACCGAATTAAGCTTAAGTTTCTTTAAAATATTGTTATTTAAACTATAACCAAAACCAATATTTTTTAGCCTTACAAAAGAACCATCTTCAACATAATAATCCGAAATAAACGCATTAGTTGAGTTTAATATCCTTGAATAAGTGTTAGATCTATTTTCGGGTGTCCAACGATTATTAAAATAATCTTGGGTTACATTATAGCTAGTATTACCTGTTTTGCCTGCTTCACTCAAGTCTTTGAACGCATTCATGATTTGATTTCCGTAAACAATCTCTACAAAAAAGTTGAAATCAAAATTCCCTATCTTAAAATTGTTCCCAATTCCAAGATTGAATTTAGGATTGCTATTGCTAATTATTGTTCTGTCAAAAGCATCAACAATACCGTCAGCAACTCCATCAGGTCCACTAATATCTTTGTATTTTCTATCTCCAGGCTTAATCGAAGAAACACCAGCAATAGAAAGCTGACCGTCTTTTAATGTAGGCGTAAAAACATCAACATTTTCAGATGTGATTAATGGTGCATCTACCGGATTGTTATTATTATCAACCCAGTCAAAATCGTCAGTCTGGTAATTACCATCAGATAAATATCCAAAACCGGTTCCTACTGGTTGCCCTACTATAACTCTGGCAACGTCTGCCAACGTCCCGCTTGGAATGGTCACCGGTAGAAAATCAGCATCTCCTAATGATGTTACTTTATTTCTATTCCTGTCAAAACTTATTGAAGAAGACCATCTGAAGTTTTTCTTTTCTACATTAGTAGTTTGTAGCGAAATTTCAATGCCTCGGTTGGTTATACCTCCTATATTTTGAAACTGCTCGATAAAACCAGTTTGTGACGGAACACGAGCATTAAGCAACATATTTTTTGTGGCTTTATTATACCAATCTGCAACTATGCTAAGCCTGTTATCAAACAAACTTAAATCTAATCCTAAATTTGATTGTCTGGTGGTTTCCCATTTTAAATCTCTATTTCCTGATTGATCTATAGAAATTCCTTTAATTGTGTTGCCATTACCGGCGTAATCAACCTGAGAGATTCTTCCGAATGCGCCATAAGACGAAATTCTGTCATTTCCAGTAACTCCGTAACTGGCCCTTAGCTTCAAATCATTTATAGCTTTTACCGATTTTAGAAATGGTTCTGAGCTCAATCTATAAGCCGCCGCCACTGAAGGGAATAGACCCAATCTGTTTTCTTTAAAAAAAGCAGAAGAAGCATCTGCTCTTATATTGACTGTTAAATAATATTTGCTTTTATAGTTATAATCAATACTCGAAAACATAGATCTTCTATCGGTCTGGCTCACATAAGAAACAGGTATATCTACTATTGAGCCTTTGCTTATATCAAAAACACCCGTTGTCTCGTCCTGAAAATTTGTGTTTCTCGTTCTAAAATATTCAAAATGATAACCGCTTATTTCAGCACCTAAGAGTGCATTTATCTTGTGCTTATTGTTAAAATTTTTAAAGTAGTAAAATGTGCCACTAGTGTTGTATGATCTTGAAAGATTATTTTGAAGTGTGGCTCGTCCGTTTACTGAGCCACCCCATATCGATCTAGAGCTATAGTATTCCTGTAGTTTGGAATTAGATTGATTACCTGACGCACTTAGTTTAAATCTTAAACCCTCTAGTATCTTGTAAGACAGATTAAAATTCCCGAAAAGGCGATCTGTATTGCTGTTTTTATATGTTTCTTCATTTGCAATAGAAACCAAGCTGGTAAATCCTCCTGGATAGTCAGAAGTTTCTGACGGACCAACTAAACTCAATGGTCGTTCAAGATAAATTAATTGTATAATTCCTGAGTAACTACCTAGCCCGCCACCACTGCTCACTGCTCCACTATTAACTGAATTTCCGTAATTTGCGGAGGCTCCAATTGAAAGTTTATCATTTATCTCTTGGTCTAATTTTATTCTTGAAGTAAAGCGTTTAAAGTTGTTATTTATAACAATCCCATCATTATCGTAATAACCAACACTTGATGATATTCTTGTTTTTCCCGCCTTTGAATTTAAAGAGAGATCATAATTTCTGCTTGGTGCTTGTCTTAGCATCAAATCTTGCCAATTAAATTCATCAAAATCACTAGCATCTACAGGTGTATCTAATACACCATCGCCGTTTGTATCAACTCCATAAGTGTCTGGACTGGAATCGCCACGCAAAAATTTATAATCAACATAATCTTGGGCGCCGGCCATATTTATGAACTTGCTCGCTTTGCTCACGCCTGTACTATAATTAAGTGAGATTTCTGTTTTGTCTACCTTGCTACCACTTTTAGTTGTTACTATAATTACGCCATTTGCGCCACGTGATCCATAAATTGCTGTGGCTGATGCGTCTTTTAAGATATCAATTGAAGCAATATCATTAGGATTTATCATAGACAAAGGATTGTAGGTAGTACTCGCACCAACGTTAGATGATGCTATCTCATCTTCATTAATATCTATCTGCATACCATCAATTATATACAAGGGGGTAGAAGCAGCATTTATTGAATTTACCCCTCGTATAGTGATATTTAC
This sequence comes from Pelobium sp., assembly GCA_035704545.1. Classification (GTDB taxonomy): domain Bacteria; phylum Bacteroidota; class Bacteroidia; order Sphingobacteriales; family Sphingobacteriaceae; genus Pseudopedobacter. Next base: position 1,895 of record DASSWV010000212.1, on the reverse strand, counting down.
CCCTCCGCCAGCCTCTCCTGTTTGAGTTGTTACTTTTACACCTGCAACTCTGCCTTGTAAGGCACTAGAGAAATTATCTGCACCTGTCTGCTGTAAAACATCAGACTTTATTGAAGATATAGCACCTGTTAAATCTTTTCGTTCTTTTTCAGTGTATCCTACAACAACAGCCTCACTAAGCACCTGTAGATTGGGTTTAAGTGAAACATCTATAACCTGTTGTTTTTTTATCGGAACTTCAGCTGTTAAATACCCAATAAATGAAACAATTAAAACACCATCTGCATTTTTGTCTGGTATGTTAATTGAGTACTCTCCGTTCTTGTTGGATATAGTACTGATTTTCGTATCTTTTAAAACAATTGTAGCACCTGGAAGCGGTAGATTGAATTCATCTAAAATTTTGCCTCTCAAAGTAAACTGGGGCATTGGCACCTCTAGTTTCTTCTTTAAAATTATTGAATTTTTATCTATTAAAAATGTCAATGGTTGGCCGTTAAAGCACTGTTCCAACGCTTCAATTATATAAGCGTTCTTGATATTAATCGTTACAGGCTTAGTATTTTTCAGCACTTTATCGGCATAAAGAAACTGATATCCAGTTTGATTTTCAATCTCTCTAAGTACCTCTTTAATTGGCACATCTGTTTTTTTAAGATTGATTTTTTGAGAATAACTTGCAGAACTTATCTGCAGAAAAGCTGTTATTAACAATAAAATGGTAAGGTTAATCCGCATAACCAGTCGCTTTGTTGGATTTCGCTTTAATAGAAAAAAAATTGGTTTAATAAAATTTGGTTTACAGAAAAATCTCCTGTAATTAAAAGGAATGTAAAAATTCATACATTTGCTTAATTAGGTTTAATTAATCGGTTGTTAGCACAATATTTGAAAGAGCCTGATTATTTTGTCAGGAGGTGTTACCAGCACTTCCTGGCTTTTTATAATATCGTCTCTTTATCTAAAATTCTTGTAATCTATCACATAACGATTACCCTCCTTTCTGTATCGGTGGACGACTCTTCTATTATGAAGTGCACAAAACCGGTTAATTCCAACATTTGTAAAACTTCTGTAACGTTAGCGTATTTAGATATCGAACCGCTAAAAGTTTCTTCAGTAATGTTTCCTTTGTAGATCACTTCAACATCATACCACCTTGCAATTTGTCTCATAATGCTTGCAATGTTCTGACTATTAAATCTAAACAATCCATTTTTCCATGCAACTTCTTCTCTAGCGTCTACATTTTTCACATCAATTTGATCTTTCACAACAGACTGCTGTCCAGGAGAAAGAATCTTCTGATCATGAAGAGAGGTAGAGACACTTACTTTGCCTTCTAATAGGGTAGTTCTGACAAAAGGTTCATCAGTATAAGCATTAATATTGAAATGTGTTCCGAGAACTTCTACAGTCTGGTTTTCACTGATTACCTTAAAAGGTTTGAGTGAACCGTCGGGCATTATTATCTTTGCAACCTCAAAATAAGCCTCGCCCGTAAGCTGTATTGTACGTTCTTTATCATTAAACCCAATAGGGTATCTTAGTGAAGAAGCGGCATTTAACCATACTCTAGTCCCGTCGGGTAAATTGATTTGGTATTGTCCTCCGTTTGGGGTTGATATTGTATTGTATAATAATTCTCTTTTGTTTTCGGGCTCAGAGGATGAAACAATTTTATATATTAACTGACCATCATTAGTCTTGTAAATATTTATACCAGATTGTGCCGCAACCTCTCCATTAACGGTACTATCTAAATTAATTTTTGAACCGTCTGATAATGTTAACACAGCTTTGTTGCCACCTGGAAGTATTTCCTTTTTAATTGACTGAGCTTTAGATAATATTTCTTTATTACTAATCTTTTCAAATACGAAATAAAAACTGAA
>DASSWV010000143.1:0-9317 GCA_035704545.1 Pelobium sp. | reverse complement strand
CGGAGCTAACCTCATATCTTCTACTTTGTCAGGCTGAGCGAAGTTGAAGCCTTGTTTTTTTTGGTTGTCCTTATACCGCTAGCAGAACTCTGATAAAAAACTTCGTCGGCGACAGGAGACATCTCACTAAAAAGATTTTTAAAGATTTACCTTACATTTCCCAATCAAAATCATCCCCTTTTACTTTATAAATTAATCGATGTTCTTCATTAACTCCTCAAGACAAAATATTTTCATCGGTTAAACAAGTCCACCCAAAACACCAATTGTTTACTTCATTGAAACGCTTTAAACACCTTAACGAACCAAAACTAAAAAAATAGTTAATAAACTATATAAATAGTTGTATAACTAAATATTTAGTTATACCTTTAGTTGATTATTGAAAAAGAACGATTATGGAAGTGAAAGAATTGACCAAAGCAGAAGAACAATTGATGCAGGTTTTATGGGATTTAAAAAAAGCTTTTGTAAAAGAAGTTATTGATGAGCTACCAGAGCCTAAACCCGCCTATAATACGGTAAGTACCGTGATCAGGATTTTAGAAAATAAAGGTTTTGTAGGGCATACTTCCTTTGGTAAAAGCCACCAATACCACCCTATTATTAGTAAAGAAGAGTACAAAAATTTTGCGACTGAAAAATTGCTGAACGGTTATTTCGAAAACTCGGTAGAAAGTATGTTCTCCTTTTTTGTAAAGAAAGAGAAAATAGATTTGGCCGAAGCCGATGAAATTATGAAACTAATTGAGAAAATGAAAAAAAAATAAATCATGAACTGGACAAGCTATCTCATTCAAGCGAATCTTTACCTAGTGTGTTTTTACTCTTTTTACTGGCTTTTTTTAAGAAAAGAAACTTTCTTTAATTTAAACAGAACTTACCTTTTAGCTTCTGCCCTATCGGCAGCGGCGATTCCATTGGTGAAACTAGAATGGTTATATAAATTGTTTATTACAAGCCCCGTACAACAGAATTTTGTTAACGCATCTGTTCTTATTGTAGGCGGATATGCTACGCCTATTGAAGAAAGCTGGTCGTTGGGAGATTATTTGTTTCTGGTTTATCTTGGTGTCGTTTTTATAATGTGTGGTAGCTTAGCTTATAAATTGATCAAAGTAAATCACTTATTAAAGCAAAAAAATCAGTCGGAAGCTTTTTCTTTTTTCAAGAAGATTAGGGTTGATGAGAATCTTCCAGACAAAGAAAGCATCAAAAAACATGAACTAGCCCACGCTACTCAACTACACTCGGCAGATGTCTTATTTTTTGAGGTGATGGCAATCATCAATTGGTTTAACCCCATAGTTTATCTGTACAAAAAATCAATTAAACACATTCATGAATTTATTGCGGATGAAGCTGTTTTAAAAACAGAAATCGATAGAGAACAATATGCGCTTTTGTTATTGAGCCAAAGTTTTGGCGTGAGCGCAAACTCATTAACCAACAATTTTTTCAACCAATCTTTACTAAAACAAAGACTCAAGATGATGAATAAAACTAAATCCCGAAAAACAGCCATCATTAAATATGGCTTGTCTGCACCGCTATTTTTATTAGCCATGGTGCTCTCTTCTGCTACTATTAGCGAGAGTAAAACAATCGGTAAACTTTCCGATAAGGTAAAAACAAGCAAGGAAATCAGTGAAATACTGTCCTCCAATGCCGTTAGGAAGTTGATGGAGCCAAAAACGATTGAACCGAAGCTTAACAAAATTAATTTTCAGGCCAAACCCAGTTCAACAGCATCAGGTTCTGTTAAGAAACAAAGCCCCAACCCAACCGCTATTAGGAAAGTTTCTGTAACCCCATACGCAAAACCAGATACAACGGATAATAAAGTATTCACTAATGTCGAGGTACTTCCGTCATTCCCCGGTGGCATACAAGCTTTTGGGAAATTCCTAGGTCAAAACTTGAAATACCCTGATGTTGCAAAAAAAGCCAACATACAAGGAAGAGTATTTTGCCAATTTGTGGTGGAAAAAGATGGAAGTTTAAGTAATATTAAGGCTGTGAGAGGAATTGGCGGTGGCTGTGATGAGGAAGCTGTAAGGGTGTTGTCTATTTCTCCAAAATGGAAGCCGGGGATGCAAAACGGAGAAAAAGTAAGGGTAAGTTATGTGATACCTATTTTTTTCCAGATAGATACTACTGAAGCAAAAAAACAACATCTTAGTGAAGAGCGAGCTCGCCAAGAAAAAGAATTCCACAATCCTGATAAAAAAGCGTTAATGATTGTTGATGGCAAAATTGTTGAAAATTTCAATATAAATGAGCTAAAACCAGACGACATTGAAAGTGTTAAAGTGTTAAAAGGAGAATCCGCCACAAAAAAATATGGAGCTAAAGGCAAAAATGGAGTGGTTGAAATTACTACAAAAAAGAAGTAACTTTCATTTCTCTTCTGTTTAAACCTCACGAAGTTTTTTAAACTTCGCAAGTTTGAACTATAAAACCACTACCCATTCAATTGCAAATTCATAAAATTTTCTTGACAACTTGTCAAGAAAAAACTATCTTTATTTAAAAATGGTATCGCTATGAAAACAATGACCGTTGGTGAGTTTAAAACACATTTCTCTGATGTGGTAAAAAAGGTTAAAGCCGGTGAAAAAATTGCAGTCACTTCTGGCAAGAAAAAAGAAGTTGTGGGCTATTTTGTTTCAGAAATCCCAGAAAAAAAAGAAAAAAGAAAATTAGGGATTTTAGAAGGGAAAGCAACAGCGACTTTTTCCGACGATTTTAAAATTTCTGTTGAGGAGTTTTTAGGTTTATGAGATACCTATTAGACACCCACGTTTTTATTTGGTCGGTACTTAACACAAAAAAGATAAGCGAAAAGGTCTTAAATATTCTCGAAGACTCTAATCAACAAATATTCGTTAGCGCAGTGAGTTTCTGGGAACTTTCACTAAAATATAGTATTGGCAAATTAAACTTAAACCTACTTAAGCCAGAGATGTTTCCCTCAATAGCGTTAGATATGAACTACAAAAATCTGCCTCTAAGTGTTGAAGAATCCTCTAGTTTCCATACACTCGAAGGCGGTTGGCACAAAGATCCGTTTGACCGAATGCTTATTGTACAAGCAATGGAAAATAATTTGACACTAATTACCAAAGACGAAAATATTGCCAAATATGCACAAGAAGGCCTGAAAGTAATCTGGTAATTTATTGGCACAATAATAGAAAAGAGGTTTAAACAATAGATTAACCCCATTTTCTTTTTATGCAAAGCAACTTACAACCCAACAAACTCAAAAATATTGAAGCTATTTCCAAACTTTTGGATAGCCAGTTTAAAATTAGAGGCTTTAGGTTTGGCTTAGATCCTATCTTAAATTTTATACCATTTGCCGGCGATGGTGTAACTGCTTTGGTTTCTGTAATGTTAGTTTACACTATGGGAAAACACGGTGCAAGCAATAAATTGATTGCCCGAATGTTGATCAATGTTTTTATAGATTTTGCGATTGGGGCTATCCCCATTTTAGGATGGATTTTTGACTTCTACTATAAAGCAAACGACAAGAACATTAAGCTTTTAAAAGAGCATTACACAGAAGGAAAACATACTGGTAGTGCAAAGGGAATTATTATCGGCAGTCTAATTTTGTTTTTGCTATTTATCGGACTTTTAATTTGGACAACATGGGCTGTTGTCGGTTATTTCTATGATTTAATATTTTAATCATAAAAAATGCCTCTGAAAATATCCAGAGGCATCGTAAAATCATCAGCAAAAGCTTAAGCTTCTGACGGATTTTTATCCTTATAATAGCCTTTTTCTAATTTCTCTCTCACTTCGCTAAAAGCTTCCACTGTTCTTTCCACATCCTCTAAACTATGCATTGCTGTCGGAATCAATCGCAACATAATTAAACCTTTAGGGATTACCGGGTAAATTACAATGGAACAGAATATACTGAAGTTTTCTCTTAAATCCATCGTAATTGCAGTTGCTTCGTTCAGTTCACCCTTTAGGAAAACTGGAGTTACCACAGAATTTGTTGAACCAATATTAAAGCCCTTCTCTTTCAGTCCGCTTTGCAAAGCAGTTGCAACTTCCCAAAGTTTAGCTTTAAGTTCTGGCTTGGTTTGCAATAATTCTAATCTCTTTTTTAAGCCCATTACCATTGGCATAGGCAAAGATTTTGCGAAAGTTTGCGAACGCATATTGTAACGCAGATAGTTGGTTATTTCTTCTGTTGAAGCGATAAATGCACCAATACCCGCCATAGATTTTGCAAAAGTACCAAAGTAAACATCAATATCTTTAATTACATCTTGCTCTTCATGTGTACCAGCACCGGTTTTACCCATGGTGCCAAAACCGTGAGCATCATCAATTAAAATACGGAACTTATATTTTTCTTTAAGTGCCACAATTTCTTTCAGTTTTCCTTGTGCGCCAGACATTCCAAAAACACCTTCGGTGATCACCAAAATTCCACCACCATTTTGCGCTGCTAATTTTGCTGCTCTTTCCAACTGCTTTTCAAGGCTCTCTAAGTCGTTATGCTGATAAACATAGCGTTTACCCATGTGTAGGCGTACTCCGTCGATAATGCAAGCGTGTGACTCGGCATCGTAAACGATTACGTCATTTCTGTCAACCAAAGCATCAATCGCTGATAAGATACCTTGATAGCCATAGTTTAACAAAAAGGCGTCCTCAAAACCTGTGAAATCGGCCAAAGACCTTTCTAATTCTTCGTGATGCTTGGTATTTCCCGACATCATTCTAGCGCCCATTGGGTAAGCCATTCCAAATTCCAGCGCTGCTTTTGCATCAGCCTCTCTAACCTCTGGGTGGTTTGCCAAACCTAAATAATTGTTTAAACTCCAAACTAAATGCTTTTTACCTCTGAAATTCATGTGAGGTGCAATTTCTCCTTCTAGTTTAGGGAAAGAAAAATATCCATGAGACCATTTTTGGTGTTGCCCCAAAGGCCCCATGTTCTTCGCTATCTTATCAAAAATATCCAAAATGTTATGTTATTTTAATTGTGTGCGTATATAAAAAACGTTGCAAATTTACAATTTTTACCAATGATTAACAACGTTTGATTTTTTTGATGAAAGAACTCAACAAAAAAGCCATTCTTTTTGAGAATGGCTGTCTTTAGTTTGATGTTATTTTAATCTACATTATCATGCAGAAAAGAGTTATTCGGACGAATTTCTGTTTGTCCGTCTTCATTGCTTAAAGTAAAGCGAGAAACCTGAGAATCTGATGAATGTGGAACTTCACTCAAAGGAGTTTGCCTTCTTCGGTAAGCTGGTACATCTTCCAGTTCTTGTAAACCAGCTGTAGAGCGCAACCTCATGCTTAAATCTTTTAAACGTAAAATACGCTCTTTAGATTTACGCAATTGCTCTTCCATGGTCTGGTCTGTTTTGTTATCGTCAACGGATGATACAACTTCAGCGGGCAATTCTTCTTCCAACGGAACATCATCTTCCACTGTTGCTACCGCAGAAAACACTTCTGGTTCAGAAAATTTCAAATTAAAACCGTGACTATCCTGCTCTTCTGCTTCTTCCTCTTTCTCCTCTGTGAACAACTGGTGCTTAATCACCTTTTCTGTAGAATCAGAAGTAGGTTTTGCCACAGTTGATTTAGGCACTTCACCAAATAAATCTGCCTGAGGCACATCTACTTTTACTTCAGACTTTAGTACGGGCGTGTTATCAAATTTTTCAGCTTGCTCAACAACAGTTTCCGCTTTTTTGGAAAACTCGTTGATTGGTTTAATCAACGGTGTATCTGAAGTTAAATATTGTTTTTTTGGCGCACTCTGTTTGGACTGCTCCCTTTGTTCTACCGTTTGAAAACCAGTTGCGATAATGGTTACTGAAATGTTATCTCCTAATTCTGAATCGCTACAATTACCCCAAATTAAATCGGCGGATAAGCCGGCTTGCTCTTGGATAAAATCAGTAATGATACTCACTTCGTCCATTGTCACTTCCTTATCGCCAGAACTGATATTTAACAAGATGTATCTTGCGCCTTCAATCTCATTATCTTTCAATAATGGAGAGGCTAATGCACCTTCAACCGCTCTTAAAGCTCTATCATCGCCTTCGGCAGAATAACTACCCATAATGGCAACTCCGCTTTCTTTCATTACGGTGCGCACATCCTTAAAATCCACGTTGATGTAACCAGGAACAGTAATAATTTCTGCAATTCCTTTTGCCGCGGTGGTTAAAATATCATCGGCCTGACCAAAAGCAGAGCCTAAAGTCAGGTTACCGAAAATCTCACGTAACCTGTCGTTTGAAATAACCAGGTAAGAATCGACGTATTTTTTTAACTCCTCTAAACCTTCTTCGGCTTGCATTCTTCTGCGCTTGCCTTCAAAAGAAAATGGGGTAGTGATTATTGCAACTGTAAGGATATCAAGTTCTTTTGCAGCTTTTGCGATGATTGGACTTGCCCCGGTACCTGTACCACCACCCATTCCGGCTGTAATAAAAAGCATACGGGTATTTGAACCTAACATCTCCTTTAAATCGTCGATATTCTCAATAGCCGAGTTTTTACCAACCTCAGGAATAGATCCAGCACCCATTCCTTCTGTTAAACTAGCTCCCAATTGCACTTTATTAGGTATAGGGCTTAATTCCAACGCTTGTGCATCAGTGTTACAGATGATGAAGTCCACTCCTGTTATTCCTTGCCTGTACATGTGGTTTACCGCGTTACCTCCGCCGCCTCCAACACCAATAACCTTGATGATTGAAGATTTTTCTTTTAACATTTCAAACTGCATATCCTTAATTATCAGTTGGTAATAATTTTGAGTAATCGATTTTTATCCTCTTGTAATATTAAATAATTTTCCACATTAGTTATCCACAAATGTTGATTGTGTGGAAAACTTGTATATTGTTGAAAATTATTTCAAAAAGTCTTGATCAGATATATCGTCTTTTATAAACTTCTTAGTGCCGTCAAGTATTGAGGCAAACAGCCCTCTGCTCTTTTTTGGAGCTACTTCCTGAGCTAAATCTGTTCCTTTTGTTAAAGCTCCTTCCTTTTGATACTCTGATTCGGCTTTCTCTATACCTTTGATCAATAGGCCAATACCGGTTGCGTACATTGGGCTTTTTAAATCGTCGTAAACGTTTTTAGGCAAAGTTTCGTTTTTGGCCAAATGCTCGTTAGGGTAACCCACTCTACAGTTTAAACCAGTCTCAAACTCTACAAGCTGGGTTAGGTGTTTAAGCAAAGCACCTCCTCCGGTGATTACGATCCCTCCAATCAAACGTTTCTCGTAACCAGAAGATTTAATTTCATAATGTACGTGTTCAATAATTTCGGCCATTCTTGCCTCAATCACCTTAGCCAGGTTTTTAACAGAAATTTCTTTAGGTTCTCTGCCTCTTAACCCTGGCACACAAATAATCTCGTTCTCTTTATTTTCTTCTGCCAAGGCAGATCCAAATTTCACTTTCAACAATTCTGCTTGGTTGCGCATTACCGAACAGCCTTCTCTAATATCTTCAGTAACACTATTTCCGCCGAAAGGAATAACTGCAGTATGTCTGATGATGCCTTCATGGAAAATAGCAACATCAGTAGTACCACCGCCTATATCAACTAAAACTACACCGGCTTCCTTTTCGTCTTCGCTTAACACAGCTTCTGATGACGCTAAAGGCTCTAAAATTAATTCTTCGGTTTCTAAACTAGCCTGTACAACACATTTCATAATGTTTCTAACAGCCATTACATGGCCCGTAATGATATGGAAATTAGCTTCTAAGCGTACACCCGCCATACCAATTGGATCTTTGATACCAGGTTCGTTATCAACGGTAAACTCTTGAGGTAAAACATGGATGATTTCCTCGCCAGGATTCATGGCAAGCTTGTACATATCGTCAATCAAGCGGTCAATATCTCTCTTAGAAATCTCGTTGTTAAGGTCCTTACGTGTTAAAATTCCGCGATGCTTTAAGCTTTTGATATGTTGCCCTGCGATACCCACGTTCACAATTTTAACATCAACGTTTGACTGCGCACTGCCTTCTTCAACCGCTTGCGTAATTCCTTTAACAGTTTTAGCGATGTTGGCAACCACCCCGCGGTTTACACCCGCAGATTCTGCTTTACCCAGTCCTAAAACTTCGATTTTTCCATGCTCGTTGCGGCGGCCAACAATTACGCAAATTTTAGTAGTGCCGATATCCAGACCGACTACAATTGATGAACTTTTTGACTGCTTAGTTATACCTTTTTCCATGTTAGAGTATATTATTTGTTGAATCCTGTGTTATTGTATCTTGCTGTTGCTGTTGTGTACTGTCTGGCAGAATCTCTACCGGCTTTCTCTTTACCAAAGTAGAATCAACCCGCGTACAAACAATTTGTCCTTTAAACTTTAGATTGATGGTGCTGTAAGCACCCCAACCCACCATTGGTATCGCTTTTTTATAAAACACCAACAGATTTCTAAACTTTTCCTCTAATAATTCTGCATTGCCCAGAATTATTTTTTGATTGCCAACTCGGGGCACCAGCTCCATATCCTTATCATCATTTACATACAATTGTACAATCTGATCGTCCCATAAAGAATCTTCGCTGATGAATTTTGCCGTTAAGAACAAATCTTTAGCCAGTTTTGTACGTAAAGTATCCACTTTACCAGCAAACCCTTCAGTAATTTGACCGTTAGCAACTAAAACACGAGCTGTAAAATGGTCAGACAAAGGCACTTTCAATCCGTTTTTATCTATATAAAAATCTTGTCCGGCAATGTTCAAAACTCTTAATACCGGCACCCGTTGTTTAACATCTGTATGGATTATGCCATTCATATCAATGTAAACTTTAGCGTACTCAATAAAAGGATTCGCTTTTAAACTGTTTTCCAAATCCTGAATATTGATATTATTGATTCTTCTGCCAATTAACAAGCCATTGTTTTCTTTTAAAATTTCATCAATTTCTGCCCGCTCAATAAAAAACTGGTTACCTGGCAAAACTACTTGCACATTTTTGCAAGTTGCTTCAGCTTTCTTTACCTCAATAAAACCCATTAGCACAACAAGTGAACTAAGACTTAAAACCCAAGCAAAGCAAATAAAAACAGATCTCCAATTTATCTTTTTAAACATTGGCCATCATCTCTTTTAAAGGTAAAACCAAAGTATCAATATCTCCTGCGCCAACTGTTAATAACAATTCCGGCTGTTTATCCTTAATTAAGTTTAAAGCCGATTGATGGTTGCAAACTGTAACATTTGCACTTTCAATTTTATCCGCTAAAGCAGAACTGGTCACTCCAGCTA
>DASSWV010000123.1:0-4514 GCA_035704545.1 Pelobium sp. | reverse complement strand
CCCTCTAATTGTGCTTTGGCAGTGGGCGAAAACATTGATTATGTAAAGGTAAAAACCTTTAACCAATATACTTTTTTACCCATCAGTGTGGTTTTAGCCAAAGACTTAGTGGCTAAACATTTTAAAGCTGATGCGAAAGATGCATCTTTTCAGGATTATAAAGGAGGCGATAAAATTATCCCTTGGGAAATTGCAGCAGAGTTTAAAGGTGTTCAGCTTTTGGGTTTACGTTACGAGCAATTAATGCCTTATGTAAGCAATGAGGATTTAGAAAAAAATGCTTTCCGGGTGATTTCCGGCGATTTTGTAACTACTGAAGACGGTACCGGAATTGTGCACATTGCATCTGTTTTTGGTGCGGATGACTTTAGAGTTGCCCGCGAAGCTGGCATTCCCTCTGTTTTGGTAAAAGATGAAAATGGCAACGAATTTCCTTTGGTTAACAAGCAAGGGAAGTTTGTGGATGAGGTTTCTGATTTCGCTGGTCGTTACGTTAAAGAAGAATATTACAGCGATGAAGAACGCAAAGCGGAGGATTTTAAGCCTACTGATGTTTTAATTGCGATCAAACTGAAGGAAGAAAATAAGGCTTTTGATGTTAAAAAATACGAGCACAGCTACCCACATTGCTGGAGAACGGATAAACCAATTTTATACTATCCGTTAGATAGCTGGTTTGTAAAAACCACTGTTGTTAAAGAAAAATTGGCAGAACGCAATAAACTTATCAATTGGAAACCAGAAAGCACCGGAACCGGTCGTTTTGGCAACTGGTTAGAGAATTTGGTGGATTGGAATTTATCCCGTTCTCGCTATTGGGGAACACCTTTGCCAATTTGGCGTACAGAGGACGGTGCCGAGGAAATCTGTATTGGGTCTATCCAAGAATTGAGAAATCAACTTTCTAAAGCTTTAGATAGCGAGGAGCTTTCCGTGGATGAAACCTTAAAGAACAACACTTATCTACAAACGATTGGAACGGGAGATTTTGATTTACACCGCCCTTATGTAGATGATTTGGTTTTGGTTTCTGCCAAAGGCAAAAAAATGTACCGTGAGCTAGATTTAATTGATGTTTGGTTTGATAGTGGCGCCATGCCTTACGCACAATGGCATTATCCGTTTGAGAACAAAGAAGCTTTTGAAGCCGCTTATCCAGCAGATTTTATTGCCGAAGGCGTTGACCAAACCCGTGGCTGGTTTTTCACTTTGCATACATTAGCCACGCTGTTAGCTGAAAGCAGTGAGGAAATAAGAGCAGTTAACGAGAAAAATCACAATAATGGCCTTGCTTTTAAAAATGTGATTTCTAACGGATTGGTGCTGGATAAAAACGGCAATAAAATGTCGAAACGTTTGGGGAATGCTGTTGATCCGTTCATCACTATTGAGAATTATGGAGCCGATGCTACGCGTTGGTATATGATCAGCAACGCATCACCTTGGGATAACTTGAAATTTAATGAGGATGGTTTGGATGAAGTGCGCCGTAAATTCTTCGGAACGCTTTACAACACCTACGCTTTCTTTGTGCTTTATGCCAATATCGACAAGTTCACTTACGCCGAAGAGGAAATTCAGTTAGCTAATCGTCCAGAGATTGATCAATGGATTATTTCGTTGTTGAATACTTTAACAAAAGAAGTTGATGGATTTTACGCGGATTTTGAACCAACGAAAGCCGCCCGTTCTGTCCAAAATTTTGTGGATGAACATTTAAGCAACTGGTTTGTAAGATTAAGTCGACGTCGTTTTTGGAAAGGCGATTACAGCGAAGATAAAAGATCGGCTTATCAGACACTTTACACTTGTTTAATTACCATCAGCAAGTTAATGTCGCCCATTGCACCGTTTTTCTCTGATAGATTATTTAATGATTTAAATACGGTAACCCATAAAGAAATGGTTGAGTCTGTGCACCTTGCTGATTTTCCGGTTTACCAAAACAGCTTAATCAATAAAGATTTAGAAGAAAGAATGCAATTAGCGCAGTATATTTCTTCTATGGTGCTTTCTTTACGTAAAAAAGTGAGCATTAATGTACGTCAGCCTTTAAGCAAAATTTTGTTGCCAGTTTTAGACAACGAGTTTCAGGCAAAAGTTGAAAAAGTAAAAGAGTTGATTTTATCTGAAACCAATATCAAAGAAATTGAGTATATTACTGATACCGCTGGGATTATCAAGAAAAAAATCAAGCCTAACTTTAAATCTTTAGGAAAAAAATTAGGTAAGGATATGAAAGTAGTAGGTGCGCAAATTAGTGCATTTAGCGATGCTGAAATTATCGAATTTGAACAAAAAGGGTCTGTTACGCTTAACGCTGATGCAAATAGCTACAACATTTTACCAGAAGATGTGGAAATTATTGCGGAAGACGTACCGGGCTGGCAAGTAACAAACTTGGGCAAGTTAACCGTTGCCTTGGATGTAAACATAAGTAAGGAGCTTAAAGAAGAAGGAATTGCCCGCGAAGTAATTAACAGGCTACAAAACTTGAGAAAAGACTTAGGTTTTGATGTAACCGATAAAATAGAGGTTGTTTTAAAAAGTGATGATTTAATTACCAACGCCGTGGATAATAATTTATCTTATATTTGCGCCGAAATATTAGCCACTTCGTTAAAGTTAAGTACTAATATTACCGAAGGTCAAATTATAGAAATTGAAGGAAAAGAAATATTGACATTTATAAAGAAGGACTAACATGGAACAATCTAAACCTAAAAACCGCTACTCAGACTCTGAATTACAAGAATTCAAAGTTTTGATCACAGATAAATTAAACAGCGCTAAAGAAGAACTGCTGAACTTAACAAGCTCATTAAGTAGCCCTAACAAAAACGGAACTGATGACACTGCAGGTACTTATAAAACCTTAGAAGACGGTTCTGCAACTTTAGAAAAAGAACAGCTGAATCAATTGGCTGCCCGCCAGAAAAAGTTCATTGAAAACTTAGAAGCTGCATTAGTTCGTATTGAAAACAAAACTTACGGAATTTGCAGAGAAACTGGCGACCTAATCCAGAAACAACGTTTAATGGCAGTACCTCACGCAACGTTGAGCATTGCCGCAAAACTAAAGCAAAATTAATGAAGGGTTATACAAAACCACTTATTGCCATTTTTTTGATATTGATTGCCGATCAGGTTTTAAAAACTTGGGTAAAAACAAATATGTTTATTGGTCAAGAATTTCACTTGATTAAAAACTTTGTCATTATCCATTTTACCGAAAACAATGGGATGGCTTTTGGAATGGAGTTTGGCGGCGAAGCAGGTAAATTAGCTTTATCATTATTTAGAATAGTGGCAGTAGCAGGTATAGGATACGGTTTGCACCACTTAATCAAACATAAATACCACAGAGGCCTCATCTTAAATGTGTCTTTTATATTTGCTGGGGCTTTAGGGAACATCATAGATTCCGTTTTTTACGGTGTAATTTATAATTATGAAAAGCTTTTCCATGGCAGAGTTGTGGATATGTTTTACTTACCAATTATACAAGGGCATTTCCCTACCTGGTTCCCAATTTGGGCGGGCGAAGATTTCGTGTTTTTCCGTCCGGTGTTCAACATAGCAGATTCGGCAATTTCCATCGGTGTGATCACAATTCTGATTTTTCAGAAAACCTACTTTAAAGAAGACATTAAAGAGCAACCATCTACCAATAGCGAAGTTGTTGAAGATTAGTTTTTTTAAACTGAAGGCAAAAAACTGAAGTACAAAGGATTATAAAATATAAGCTGTTTCATTTTTGAGATGGCTTTTTTTTATTAAACCCTTAAAAAATAGGCAGATCAAAAACGTTTGCTATAAAATAAACATCAATTGTGTACAACATACGCAATCGATGCGAAAATATCCGCCCAGCTTAAGGGATTCATCTATAAAACAAACTTCTTGAATATCTCAAAACTAACCTGAAAAGTTTGTTACTCTTCCCAACAATATGACCATAATTATATACAGTTTATCTGCCGTGTGCTAGTATTTAAAAAGTCCGAGTATATTAAAACCCATATTTAATACTGGTTATTTTCTGAAATAATATGGCATATTTCAAAAAAAGAAAGCTCGTGTTCTTGCTCTTGACATATTTCAATATACAAAAACTTATAAGTTGTATGTAGAAAATTATTAAAAGGGAAAACCTAAAAAAGCGCTAACAAAACAAATCACCCCCTATTATTCCATTTTTATCAGGTAACGAATTGGTAATTATCAACTATAGCTTTCGGTACTAGCAAAAATGAAATAGAAATAGGGTTTAAATGTGCGAAAAAATGAAATTTAGATTGGTTCTGTATAGTTATAATCGTGGACAAACAATTGTAATTGTTATTAATAATATTTTCTCTACCTATTATAGGCTACTGTGAATATTTCTAATAAAAGATAAATGGTACTCTATATTAAATACATGGTAAGCCTTCGTTGTAAAATGATGGTCAAAGAGGAGCTGAAAAAAATGCATCTTCACTATATCGTGGTTGATCTGGGGACGGTTGAAA
>DASSWV010000119.1:0-6278 GCA_035704545.1 Pelobium sp. | reverse complement strand
GAAGCAGAACTGTTAGGGTCTAATGATGGGGAAGGTTTTACAAGCATTCAAAAACTAAAAAAAGTACGAACCGGAAAATATGAGTGGGCAGTATACAACCATTTTGAAGAACAGAAATTTAAATATTACAGGTTTAAATTTAATGTAGAGATCAACATAAAAGAGGTCAATATTTCGCCTTTATATTTAGTAGATAATCTTTACGGCAGAACAGCAATGGCCAGAACAGATTCAAAAGATTTTGAATCAATAGGCAGCCCCTCTGCAGAAATGATCATCGATAACCAAAGCCTTATTGATGTTTCTAAATACGTTGATGAAAAAGGCATTTTCAAAGGAAATTTACCAACAGGAAACTGGACAATCATGCGTTTCGGGATAACCTCTACCGGTGCATATAATAACCCAGCATCTAAAGAGGGAAGAGGTTTAGAAGTGGATAAACTTAACCGAGAAGATTTTAAAAAACATTATGATGCTTTTGTTAAAAAGGTAGTTATAGCTTCGAAACCTGTGGCGCCAAATGCCTTCCAGTATGTAGAAATTGATAGTTATGAAATGGGCGGGCAAAACTGGACAGATGATTTCGACGATTTATTCCAAGAAAGATTTGGGTACGATTTGGTGTCTTTTATGCCACTTTTTGCAGGGAAATTTGTTGAAAATGAAACAGTTTCTGAAGGGGTATTGCAAGATATTAGGTCTTTGATTTCTGATTTAATGACCAATAATTATTTTGGTTATTTTCAAGAATTAGCTCACAAAGATGGCTTAAAAACCTACATAGAAAATTATGGGTTTGGCCCTTTAAATGATCTGGATGTTGGTAGCAAAGCTGATATGCCTATGGGGGAGTTTTGGATGGAAAGAGAAATCACGCAAGTTGCATCACCCGTCTCTGCAGCTCATATTTATGGTAAAAACCTGATCTCTGCAGAATCGTTTACCTCAACACCCGAAATCAACTGGAAAGCAAATCCAGCCATGGCAAAAATATCTGGAGATAAAGCTTGGGCCCTGGGTATTAACGAGTTTATGTTCCATCGTTTTGCACATCAGGCCAATACTCACGTCACGCCTGGCATGACGATGAATCGCTGGGGCTTCCACATGGATCGTACGCAAACTTGGTGGTACAATGCTGGCGCTGCTTGGTTTAAATATATTGCGAGAGGTTCATATCTACTCCGTCAAGGTGTGCCAGTATCTGATTTATTGGTTTTCGTTGGTGACGAATCGCCAAATAGCGTGATTGATGAGCGTGATTTCAAGCCTAGATTGCCTCACGGGATCAAGTATGACAACGTAAACAGTGATGTGTTGCTCAACCGTCTTACTGTTAAAAACAATCAATTGGTGCTTCCGGAAGGGACTGCATACAAAGCTTTAGTGATAAAAAACAGTAAATACATCACCTTAAAAACTTTAGAAAGACTTAAAGAGCTTTCGAAACAAGGGGCGATCATCATCGGTGATAAACCACAGTTTATTTTGGGATACCATCCTGCGGGTGAAGACTTAAACCAATTTAACCAACTTTTAAGTGAAATTTGGAGCAATGAAAACACTTTTGAAGGTTATGATTGGAGCACAATTCTGCCTAAAACCGCTATTAAGAAAGATTTTGAAATTGAAGGTAGAAAAGATATAGCGTTTATCCACCGAAGGGATGGGGATAACGAAATATATTTCAGTTACAATCCCGATTCAGTTGCAAGAACTTTCAAAATAAAATTCAACGTTCAAAATAAAAGTGCCGAGTTATGGAACCCGATAGACGGGAGCATTAAAAAAGTTGCTCAATATAGAGAGAAAGACGGTTTTACACATGTTTCAATTGATTTACTTCCAGAACAATCGTTTTTCATCGTTTTTAAACCTACAAAAAATAGAATCGTGGGTGTAAACCCAGAGCGCACTTATAAAGGTCTTGATTTTTCCATTTCATCCGTAAATACGCTTCTTGCTAGGGTAGAAAATAATGGCAGATACAAGGTGTTATTGAACAATGGAAAAACATTGCATTTTGGCGTAGGAAACTTAAAAGAACCACTAGAAATAGATGGAGCATGGAAAGTTAAATTTGATGGTGTTTCCGGATATAAAGGGGAAGTTGATTTTGCACAATTAATTGACTGGAAAAATCATCCGAAAGACAGTATCAAGTATTATTCTGGAACAGCAACTTACCGCAAACAGTTTGAAATACCCGCTAGTTTTTTAAGAGAAGAGCAAAGTTATACGTTAGATTTAGGACAGGTTAGCATTGTTGCCGAAGTTAAACTTAACGGAAAAGATTTAGGTGTTTTATGGATGCCACCATTTAAGGTGGATATTTCTGACCATTTAAAAGTTGGCAAAAACAGTTTAGAAATTAAAGTGACCAACCAGTGGAGCAACCATTTAATCGGCGATGAGCGCTACCCTAAACAAGATGGAGGTTACCAGCTTGAAAGTCATAATCCGCAAGGCAAAATGCCACAGTGGTACACTGATAATAAACCAATGCCGGCTGGCCCTAGAACCACATTTACCACAGCACCATTTTATAAAAAAGATGATCCATTGATGAGCTCTGGCTTATTGGGCAAAGTACAGATTATCCCTTCAGCAATCATCAAATACAATTTAGATTATAAATGATGGTAAACCAGCGAATTGTGCATTTCTACACTTACTTAATTCTGGTTGCAAGCTTTTGTTTGCCTAGGGTGGTTTCTGCACAAAAGGCTGTACGTCCAATGATTTGGGTAATGCCAAATGAACGGGAAGCTATTTTAAACAAAATAAAAACCCACAAATGGGCTACAGAATATTATAGTGCTTTTAAAGAACGAGTTCAGCCAGATTTAGAATCTTATTTGAGAGATCCTAAAGCTTATCTAAGCAATTTACCATTTGACTTTAGCAAGAAAAAACTCGGTAAAATACCGCCTTTTCAGACAGTATTTAATGAAGATAAAGATGCAAATATCAAACGCAATCAATTTCAAAAATATTTAAAAACTGGTGTTGATTGTAGTGTACTTTATTATTTAACCGGCGATAAAAAATACGCACAGTACAGCAGCTCGGTGTTTTACACTTTTATGAAGGCAATGTTGCAAATTGAACCATCAGGTAGTGTAATGAACGGTGGCTGGCTTTATCAGGATGATCATTTAAGAGAAGCAAGAGAAGTGGGTGCACAAATCCCAGTTTTATATGATTTTATTGTGCCGTTTATAAAAAGCGGAGGTACTGCTTACAATTTTGTTACCAACACTCAAGATAAGATATCAATTCAACAGGCCGAGCAGGTATTTAAAACTTATATTAATTTAGCTTTAAATCATGGCATTGTTAATTGCAATTGGCCCGTATTAGAATCACCTAGCCTAGTGGGTAATATTTTAGCTTTAGATAGTAAAGCAGAACGTGATAGTTTGATAGCGTATTACTTACACAGAGACACTCCAAATCAAGATGCTTTAGCGAAAGTAGCCATGGTTTATAAAAAAAACGGAGATTGGCCAGAGAGTTTGAATTATTCTAGTGGCGTCACTGAGTTAACCACCTACTTAATGACGATGCTTACCAGAATTGACCCATCTTTAGCATTAGGCAAAAAATATCCTGAGGTTACAGATGCCTTAACTTTGCCGTATTACCTAACTTACCCCAACGGTAAGCAAACTATTCAGTTTGGCGATGGACATCGAGGCTTTTCAAGATCGTACAACAGTTATGAGATTGGTTATTGCCTAGCTAAGCTGAGTAACGATAAAAAGAACATGAATCAATTTGGTTCTTTGATCAATTCGGGAATAGAATCTGAGGGTTACAATCGAGCACATTTAGACCAGCGTTCTTACGGAGCTCATCCTTATTTTGACGAACCTATACATTTATTATGGTCTAGTGGAGAGGTTCAAGGCCTAATCAAAGACTATCCCAAACCCACAACAAACGGTTTAGCATTCGCTGGCATATCAATCCAAAGAAATTTAAGTAATACCAACCAACCAAAAGATGGTTTGATGCTGTTCGTTGGCGGAGCTGCTTTTGTACATGGACATGCATCTGGAATGAATGTGGAATTGTACGGAGAGGGCTACGTATTAGGCTCAAAGGCCGGTCGGGCAACATACCGGTCAGAAATTCATGAAAATTATTATCGTTTATTTGCCGGTCACAATACAGTAATTGTTAATGGCGCTTCCAGAGGAGAAGGAGGCTGGGCAAACAACGGTATAAATACGGTAAAAAAAGAAGCTATAGAGCCATTGTATTTTACCGAGCCAGTATCTCCAAACAACTCTTTTAGCACCACAAGTTTTGTAGATGACAAAGGCGATTTGGCAGAAGCAAAGCAATTGAGAACATTAGCTATTGTACGCACTTCTCCAACAACAGGATATTATGTTGATGTGTATAAATCTAAGTCAACTTTACCCAATCAGTATCACGACTACATTTACCATAATGTGGGCGATTTTTTTTATTTCATGCCTACCGATGATAGCTTCATTTTGCGGCCAAATAAATACAGGTATATGGCTAATGCCGATGCTGTATGGAAAAATAATAGATCTTTCAAGAATCCCGGATGGCATTATTTTAAGAATGTGGAAACATCAGGGGTTTACAACAAACAAGTAGATGTTGTTTTTACCGCCAAGTCTTTGGGAGATAATGGCGTAAGTATGAAACTTTTTATTCCTGGCGAAGAACGTAGAGATTATACTAAAATAATGGCTCCTGTTACGTACGAAGCGCCGAGAGGATACGACAGTAAACTTACACCAACTTTGGCTATTCGGCAAATCGGTGAAGCTTGGGACGCCCCGTTTGCGGTAATTTATGAACCCTATGCCGGCGTTGCAAATCAAGGAAGTATAAAAACAGTAAACAGCATTAAACAAAACGGTGTCTTCAAAGGTTTCGTGGTAGAAAGTAAAATACAAACCCAAGAAATTAAACAGATCATCATCACGCAAGATGAGGACACTTCAATCTTTTACGATAAACATTTAGGCATCAAATTCATTGGAAGGTATGCGGTACTTAGCTTAGATAAAGCTGCAAACCTCCAGTCTCTTTACATAGGTAGTGGTACCGAGTTTAGTTACAAGCAATGGGAGCTTCTTACAGAAGACAGTAAGCCTTCAGCTTTAAACCTTGCCGTCTCCGGTGAAGAAGCGCATTTAACAACAAATGCGAAATTAAAAATCAATCATCCAGTAAAATACAAAGTTATTAAGCAAATAAACAAAACTTAAATTATGCAAAGGTTAACATTCCGATACGTGGCAATATTTGTTGCCATTTTGACTTTACAATCTTGTAAAACTTATCAAAAAGTAGAAAAACAGAGTACAAAGACTGCTCTGCTAAAAGCTTTAAAATGGCAGGAAGCAAATCCCATTCAAGCCAAAGCACCAACCGATTGGACAAACGGAGCTTATTACACCGGTGTGGTAAAAGCCCATGAAGCAACAGGTAACAAAGAGTATTTAGATGCCCTAAAAGATATGGCTAAAAGAAATGATTGGCAACCTTGGGAGCGTTTTTATCATGCGGACGATTTGGTAATCTGTTACAGTTATGTTTATTTAAAATCAATTGGAGAAGAGGCTAACCTGGAACCAACTGATCAGATAATTAAAGATCACCTATATAAAGATCACGCCTGGAAAAATGGTTCAGAAACCGATGCAAAAAAGATATTATGGTGGTGGTGCGATGCGCTTTTTATGGCACCTCCGCTATTAACCGCTTATGCTGAACTAAAAAAAGATGATACTTATTTAAAAGAAATGGATAAGTATTTTATGGAAAGCTATAACCTGCTTTATGATAAAGAAGAGCATTTATTTGCCCGCGATGCTAGATTTTTATGGACTGGTGACGCTAAAGACATGAAAGAGGAAAACGGAAATAAAGTGTTTTGGTCTCGTGGAAATGGTTGGGTACTGGCTGGTTTAGCTTTGATCTTAACGGATTTACCGAAAGATTATCCAACTCGTCCGTTTTACGAAAACTTGTTTAAGGAAATGGCTAAAAGAGTAAAAGGCTTACAACAAAAGGATGGCCTATGGAAAACCAGTTTACTTTCTCCAGAATCTTTTGATCATGGCGAAGCTAGTGGAAGTGGCTTTTTTACATACGCATTAGCGTGGGGAGTAAATAATGGTTTGTTAAGTAAATCAGCATATCAACCTGCTGTAATTAAAGCTTGGGATGCTTTGTTGAAGTGCCAAAAACCAGACGGTAAAGTGGGTTGGGTACAAAACATC
>DASSWV010000037.1:0-2733 GCA_035704545.1 Pelobium sp. | reverse complement strand
ACAATTTATTAATGTACTAAAAGGCGAAATGGCTATAGTAGGGCCCCGACCAGAACGACAGTTTTATATTAACCAGATTATGAAACAAGCCCCACATTACCTTCATCTGCAAAAAGTTTTACCCGGAATTACCTCTTGGGGACAGGTTAAATTTGGTTATGCCGAAAATATCGAGCAAATGATCAAGAGATTAACGTTTGATATTATTTATATCCAGAACAGATCTCTTGCGTTGGATTTTAAAATAATGATTTATACTATTGTGATTATTGCTCAAGGAAGAGGAAAATAACTGTATATTTGCATCGAAATTTATGAAAAAATTACTCCCCTTAATATTATTTTTTCAATTGACAACAGTTGCTGTTTTTGCGCAATCGCAAAGCGATTCTAATTACTCAATTGGATTAAAATTGCTTTCTGTAGATGAGCAACCAAAATTACTTAACGAGGTCAGAGGCAATTCAAATTTTTATTTATCCGGCTTAAATGGCTTGATGTTTAAAGTTAATGACAATCAGATATCCTACCGTTTTTCGGCATATACGTTTGAGAAAGATGATTATTCTTTTGCTAACGAATGTTTAGACTGCGAAGCTGTACAAGGAGAGTACAATTCACTTGATTTAAAAATAGGCTTTGAACGTAGTCTGATTTACAGCAGAGTACAACCTATTTACGGGATGGACATGGGTTTTAAACGAGTAAATTTCAACGGCACAGCTACTGATCAAGCAAGTGGCTCTTACATTTACGATGTTAATATTGAGAAAAATGGGATTTCCTTTAATCCTTTTATAGGTGTAAAATTCAATTTTGTGAGGTCTTTAACCCTTAGCGCCGAAGCTGGTTTTGATTTTATCTATACAAGTGATAAAGAAACAAAAACTGGAGTCAGCAATACCCGAATTTCGAACAGTAGTTTTAACAGGTGGCAGTATAATTCCAGGCCTTTAGCGCAACTGAGTTTACAATACAACTTTGGTAAAGATTAATACGGGTCAACATCAATCACCACAAAAGCCCCCTTGTTTTCTTTATCAGCTACAAAAACACTAACCTGCTCTTTCAGCAGGTTCTTTATTTTAACCAAAGACTGGCTTTTCCAATCAATTTTAATGGTGATGGTTTGGATGTAATAATTGCGAACCCTAGAAACTAACGGACTGTGCGGGCCTAAAATCATATCGCCTAAATGATGGCGCAACAGCTTAGCAAAAGTTTCTGAAATGCGAAGCAACACACCCAAGTCTTTATGTTTGATGTTAATTTGGATAACCTTGTAAAACGGAGGATATTTAAACTGAGCCCTCTCCATCATTTCTTCGCGGTACATACCCTCGTAATCGTTGTTTACAACCTGTTGAATCACGCGGTGCTTGGTATCATAAGTTTGGATAATTACCTTTCCTTGTTTGTTACGCCTTCCTGCCCTACCCGCAACTTGGGATAACAACTGAAAGCTTCGCTCATACGCTCTGAAATCCGGAAACTGAATGATGCTATCCGCATTAATGATCCCAATAAGCGTAATGTTTTCAAAATCCAAGCCTTTCGCTACCATCTGCGTACCCACCAAAATATCTATCTTTCGTTCTTCAAAACTGTTCAATATAATTTGATGTGCGTTTTTATTCCTCGTGGTATCATAATCCATCCGAGCTATATTGACATCGGGCAAAATAACCTTTAAATCATCCTCAATCTTCTCTGTCCCTAAACCTTTATACTCTATATGTTTTGATGCACAAGCGGGGCATTCTGTAATGTTATCTTCCTTATAGCCACAATAATGGCAATGCAGTTTACCGCCTGCTTTATGATAGGTTAAGCTCACATCACAGTTGATGCATTTTGGCGTATTTCCGCAGGTTTTGCAGATCAAAATCGGAACATACCCTCTCCTATTCTGAAATAAGATAACCTGCTCTTTAAGCTTCAAAGTTTCATTAATATGATCTAACAAAACACTGGTAAAGTTTTCCTTGATCAATTTCCTGTTTCTTTCCTCAGATATACTAACCACTTCTATCTCGGGCATTTTAACACCACCAAAACGGGCATTTAGTTTAACCAACCCGTATTTATCATTTAAAGCATTGAAGTAAGTTTCTAAAGACGGTGTTGCGGATCCTAATAAAACCTTTGCATTCATAATGCTAGCTAAAACAATTGCCGCATCACGGGCATGATACCTTGGCGATGGTTCAAACTGTTTAAAACTGGCTTCATGCTCTTCATCAATGATGATGAACCCTAAATCTGCAAAAGGCAAAAACACAGATGACCTTGCTCCTAGCACAATCTTTACTTCCTTATTTAAAACCTTTTGCCAAATCTCTGCCCTTTCGTTATCGTTAAACTTACTATGGTAAACAATAATTTGGTCTTTAAAATAAACCTTTAAACGATCAATCATTTGACCGGTTAAGGCAATTTCTGGTAACAGGTAAAGCACCTGCTTTTCTTTCGCTAGGTAATCTTCAATCAGCCTAATATATATTTGTGTTTTACCTGATGAGGTTACACCTTGCAGTAAAACCACCGATTTATCTTCAAAAGAGGTGTTTATTTCTTGCAAGGCCTGCTTTTGATCTGCACTAAGGATAAAATCAGAAATTACAGCCAAATCTTCTGAAGAAAACCTGCTTACCACCTTTTTATCGAGCACAAAAACTTCTTTATCTACCAAAGCTTTAATTACCGCAGCACTAGCGCCAGAGGCTTCCATCA
>DASSWV010000586.1:0-2114 GCA_035704545.1 Pelobium sp. | reverse complement strand
TAGTGTTTAATTAAATTATGAATTTCGTCCTGACTGTTATACTTCTGATAAGGCGTTTTCCCCACATAAACCAACTCGCAACCTTCCTTTCTATAATCAAGCAACACTTTATTGGCTAAATTATCATAAAGAATAGCATCCGCTTTTTTTAATGCGTTTATCGCTTTTAGCGTTATCAACTCCGGGTCTCCGGGGCCAGCACCTACAACAATTAATTCCATATCGATATTGCCAAAATAATAAACAAACAGAGATAATATTGCGATAAAAATATAATTTTTAAATCTCCTTTACAAGTATTTCAAAAAAAATTAAAAATACCAGCATCAAACTGATTACCCCATTATGTGTGCTAAAATTATCCTAATTAGTGCCTATTTTTACAAAACTAGCTAAAACATCAATATGATGAAAAAACCCACCATTACCATCACCTATTGCCCAAAGTGCGGCTGGATGCTTCGTTCCGCATATATGGCACAAGAATTACTACTTACTTTTACAGAGGAGATACATGGAGTTTTGCTTTGTCCAGCAGAAATTGGTGGTGAGTTTACTGTAAAAATAGCTGATAAAATAGTCTTCGACAGAAAGATAAAAGAACGCTTTCCTGAAATTAAAGAGCTGAAGAAATTAGTGAGAGACGAGGTTAGTCCGGAAAAAAGCCTAGGTCATACGGATCGCCACTCCTGAAAAACGGATAACGTTTCAGAAAAAATCAGGAACAAAGTAGCGAGCAGTATCTCTAAAAATTTTGATATTATTTTTCATAAACTACTGTATCGATTTCTTCTCGTCCATCGTAATAAACAAAACATTGTATGGTTTTAAATCTTTCAAATACGAGTTGAAAAATTAGTCGCTTTTTGGCAGTGCGAGCAGGTAGCACCAAAAAACACAATCAAAGTTTTATGTTTTTGGCGTAAGGCTACTTTTTTAAGGCTTTCATTTTAAGGGCGACAAAGTTAAAAACAGTAAAATATATTTTTATTTATGGAATTGGCATCAAAATTTCATCTCTACTAAAACAAAAGACAATAAAATTATGAAAAAATTACTTTTTATCACATTACTAGCATTTACAACTTCAACATTGTTTGCTCAAACTGCCGATCTTCGTAAAAAAATTGAAGTGAACGGAAGCGCAGAAATCGAAGTTACGCCAGATGAAATCTACATCGGAATTTCTTTAAAAGAATACATGAAAGACAGCAGAAAAAAAGTGAGTATTGAAGAATTGGAAACGCAGTTGCAAAAAGCCGTAACCAAAGCGGGGATTGCGCCAGAAGACTTTATGATCAACAACATAAGCGCATATACGAACTATTGGGATAAAAAGAAAGACCCTACTTTTTTAGCTTCTAAACAGTACAGCATCAAAGTGAAAGATTTGAACAAACTTAATGCAGTAATTTCTGGAGTTGATGCCAAAGGAATTGCATACACAAATATTGAACGCTATGCTTACTCAAAAGAAGATGAATTGAAAAAAGAACTAAAAATCAAGGCCTTAAAGGAAGCTAAAGCCAAAGCAACTTATTTGGTTGAAGCTATTGGAGAAAAGTTGTGGGGAGTTTTAGAGATCAACGAATCTGAGAACAACAATTACCCCCAGCCTATTTACCGCAACGCGATGATGAAAAGCGAATCTTTTGCCGACAGCGCACCACAAATCGATTTCAAAAAAATCAAATTAACTGTACAGGTTAGAGCGGTGTTTGAGATAAAATAATCAGGCTATTACAACCAACAAATTTAAAGCTATCCTTTTGGATGGCTTTTTTTATGAGCTAAAACGGCAAATTTAGGGCGTTTCAACACGCTTTTCACTGTATTTTTTTTGTCAGCTAAGCCAAATCGAGAGACAAAAAAAAGGATGCCGTTCCAATCGTTAACGCAAATTGCCAAACATAAATCGCATTGACAATACCATAATGTCACCCTTTCAGGGTTCTGATATTATCAAAATATTATTCTAAAATCATTTCAATCCTTCGGACTTTCGCTATCGCAGCGAGGCATTTTAAAGTAATTAATTCGTCTTTTCATTAAAACATCCAGCAAGTAAAAAACGACAATTAAATTAACACCAAGCATCTATAGCATAAATTTTT
>DASSWV010000574.1:0-2191 GCA_035704545.1 Pelobium sp. | reverse complement strand
AAAGCCATTAACGGAATAATGGACGCACCAATAATCAAAAGATAATCTTTTGCAGCAACCGCAACTTGTTCTGGTTGACCTAAAAATGAAAGTTTTTGTGCAATTAAAGCAACCAAACCAAATAATAAAATGCCGGTAACCAAGCTAATTATAACACCTTGCTCTAAATATTCTCCGCAAACAGACTTATTGTTTTTCCCATCCTCTTGCGCTACTAAGGGTGTAACACCTTGCGAAATACCTATTCCAGCAACTAAAAATACGCTTAAAATGCTGTTGGCCAATGCACAGGCCGCCAAAGGAATGGTGCCCAGTTGTCCCACCATAACACTATCGGCAACCATGGTAAACATGTGCCCCAATTGCGAAATAACCACCGGATAAGCTAACAAAAAGTTGCTTTTATAAAACGGGCGGTATTTGTTAAATCGGTGAAACATGACAACAATAATTTAACCCGCAAAGGACGTTATTAAATAGCTGATATTTTTATTGCCTTTGTAAAATATTGATTAGAATTCTCCAGAATAGCGGTTAATAGATTGATGAAGATTTTTGAATCACCAGTTTCAAAAAAACGTTTTATCAATTTTCACAAAAAGTGTGAAATCTTGTCGTGGAGAAGCTTAATAAGAAATGGATGTGTGCTCACCACTGTGCAAATTTCTTATATAAACCTCATTTTGTACCAGTGCACATAAAACACCTTCTTTATTGTACATTTCTATTGGGAAGGTTTTTATAAACTTCCCGTCTGTTTTAAGCTGTTGCTCAGCCTCCGCAATATCAAAGTCACTAATGCTGATTTTGAATCGCAAATCTGTATTCCCGGGTTTTAGATATTGGATATGCGCACTTTTTAACCAAACTCTGGTTTTAAAACCTTTCTTACGTAAAATTTGGTCAAACAAAATTGCATAAAATGGATCCGAAGCGCTAAAAATTGTTCCGCCAAATAGTGTTTTATTATAATTGATATTGATGAAGCTTTTGTTGATTTTAACTTCCACACATTTAAAGTCCTTTGCAAATTTTACTACCCAAATCCTTTGAAAAAAAAGAGGTGGATAAAAGCGGAGCAACCATTTTAAACTTTTTGGGCTAATGTTCATATAAAGTAAATATCTAAAAATATTCTGCCAATTGTAAAAATAGCGTTCTTAAGCTTGGTCTTTGCCCTCTATGCGTGTTTAAACATCGAAATTTAATTCGTTACATAGTATTATTTGCAACCCTTTGTGTACAAACGACACAGGATTACAGTTCTATGTGGATAAAATCACACTTTTTCAACAGCTATTTCTTTCGTAATTAAAGGATATTAAGCATCTTAGCAAATTAATTTGAAGAACGATAATCATGGAAGAAGCAAGAAGAACCGGAGAGGAATTAGATAAAAAAGATACATCTGAACATATAGAAGTCACTACAGAGGAATTAGATGAAGAGGAGATTCAACACGTAAATAACCCAATTGTTGGCTTAAAGCCCATTGAGAAAGAGTTTTTAGGAGCAGTTAAAGAAGTCCGTCAAGAAAACAATAAGTTTATATTTACTGATGGATCTGCATCTGTAGAAATTAGGGTAGTAAGTGATGAAATTATTCGCGTACGTTTGGCACCGCACAGCGTTTTTTTAGAGGAATTTTCATATGCGGTACCTCAACTGGATCAAAAAGTAGCTGTTTTTAACTTTACTGAGGATGAAACACATTATGCAGTTTCTACAAACACAGTCTCGTGTTTAGTTAATAAAGCTAACTTCCATATTTCTTTTAGAGATATTGACAGCAAAGTAATCAATGAAGATTATTTAGCAATGCACTGGGAAGAGAACGAGCAATTTGGTGGCTATTATGTTTATTGTACCAAAAAGTGCTACCCAGATGAGGCATATTTTGGTTTAGGAGACAAACCAACAGATTTAAACCTTCGGGGGAAAAGATTGCAGAATTGGAATTCTGATACTTACTCTTTTGCAAAGCACCAGGATCCACTTTACCGGAGCATTCCGTTTTTTATCAGTTTAAACGAGAACATTGCCCATGGTATTTTCTTGGACAATACTTTTAAAACGCATTTTGATTTTGCGCAAGAGGATAAAGAAAAATTGAGTTTTTGGGCAGATGGTGGCGAGCTGCAGTATTACTATATTCACGGTCCACACATGATGGACGTGGTAAAGCGCTACA
>DASSWV010000560.1:0-3085 GCA_035704545.1 Pelobium sp. | reverse complement strand
TTTACTTTTTTCTTCTAAGTCGGCAAGTAAATCTCCAGAAGGTTGGGGAGCAATGAAGTACCCACAATTGGTTTTAGGCATGCTCGCAATTTTTACATACGTAGGTGTCGAAGTAACCATCCAGAGCAATATGGGAGCACTTTTACACCTGCCAAGCTTCGGAGGTTACGATGAATCTGCAATCTCACCTTTCATCTCCCTTTATTGGGGCAGTTTAATGATTGGTCGTTGGACGGGTGCGGTGAGCGCATTCAATCTTTCTAAAAACATGAAAAGGATACTTACAGTTGTAGTTCCGTTTTTCGCTTTCGGCGTGATACTTTTCTTCAACCATGTTACCGGTACAGATATTTCGCAGATGTATATTTATGTAGTGTGCATTGCTATTTTGGTTGTAGGCTTTTTTTACAGCCAGGAAAAACCTGCGAAAACACTTGCGGTTTTTGCAACTTTAGGTGCTATAGCTATGGCTATAGGATTGTTGACCGATGGAAAGATTGCCACTTACGCATTTATCAGCGGAGGTTTGTGCTGTTCCATTATGTGGCCTTGTATTTTCTCGCTTTCTATAACAGGTTTGGGCAAATACACCAGTCAGGGTTCCTCATTTTTGATTATGATGATTTTAGGGGGCGCAATAATTCCTCCGGTTCAAGGTATTTTAGCAGATGAAAGTGGTATCCACTTTTCTTATGTTGTACCGGTAGTTTGTTTTGCTTATTTGCTCTTTTTCGCTTGGAAAGTGGGAAAAGAACTAAAATCGCAAGGTTTTGATGTAAGTAAGATTGAAGCGGAAGGTGTACATTAGTTATACATTTTAATCAAAAAGTGCTAAGATTAATTAAGAAGATTAACTAATTTACACTCGATAAAAAATGCTTATATAATTAACAGTTAAAAGATAAATAAACAATAAGGAAAATGAATTCATCACTTAAAAAAATGCTTTCTGTTTCGGCAGTTGCGCTTGTAGTTCTAAGTGCCTGTAGCAATAACAACACGGAATCTTCCTCATCACAAGATTCGCTGAGTGCGGTTATGGTTGACAGCGCAAGATTTGACACCACCATTAACGGAAAAGAAGTGAAAATGTACACGCTTTCCAATAAAAATAACATGAAAGCTGTTTTTACAAATTTGGGCGGCCGCATTATTAGTTTATTGGTGCCAGATAGTGCAGGTAAATTAACAGATGTTGTGGTGGGTTATGCTAGTGCCGCAGACTATCAAAACTCAACCGAGCCTTATTTTGGTGCAACCATTGGTCGGTATGGTAACAGAATTGCGCAAGGCAAATTCACAATTGATGGTAAAGAGTATCAATCCTCGTTGAACAATGGTGAAAATATGTTGCATGGCGGTAAAGAAGGCTTTCAATCTAAAGTTTGGGATGCTACTCAGGTAAACGAACAAACACTTGTTTTGAATTATCTTTCTAAAGATGGTGAAGAAGGTTTTCCTGGCAACCTCAATGTTAAGGTTACCTATACCTTAACCGACGAAAACGAACTTAAAATTGATTACGAAGCTACCACCGATAAAACAACTATCGTAAACCTAACCAACCATGCGTTCTTTAACCTTAACGGTGAGGGTAGTGGAACAATTTTGAACCATACTTTACAAATCTTTGGCGATGAGTATAACCCAGTTGATTCAACCTTAATCCCAACAGGAATTGAAAAAGTAGCCGGAACACCGTTTGATTTTACGCAACCAACTAAAATCGGCGAACGAATCGAAAATGAGAATCAACAGCTCAAAAACGGAAAGGGTTACGATCATAATTATATTCTTAACGGAAAAAAAGGAATGGGCATGACCCACGCCGCCGTGGTTAGCGGAGATCAATCAGGAATTGTAATGAACGTTTACACCCAAGAGCCAGGTTTACAGTTTTACAGTGGTAATTTTATGGAAGGTAAAAACACCTTTAAAGGGGGTGCAAAAGATGATTTTAGGACAGCTTTCTGTTTAGAAACTCAACATTATCCAGACTCGCCCAATCAGCCAAGTTTTCCTTCAACGGAATTAAAACCAGGCGAAACTTACAAAACAAGTTCCATTTATAAATTCAGTGTGAAGTAGAACCACAATATTAAACCAAAAAAGCTTCCCGAAAGTATTTTCGGGAAGCTTTTTTGGTTACCACCCAAAATTTATTAGTTTCTTAATATTTGGATGCAAACTTTGATAAACGGGGCAAGTTAAGCCGGCGTTTTCTAATATCTTTTTTTGCTTATCATTGTAACTGTCTTTTTTAGGAAAAGTAAAGTTTACATGAATCTCGGTAACTCTTCTAGGCTCGGTTCCCATTACTTTAGTAACTTCTGCGCTAGCTCCATCAAAATCAATTTCGTGTGTACGGGCCGTAATCCCCATAATCGTGAACATACAACTAGCTAAAGATGTTGCTAACAAATCCGTTGGTGAAAAAGCCTCTCCTTTTCCTTGGTTGTCCAACGGGGCGTCAGTAATAATATCTGTTGATGATTGTAAATGGGTTGCGGTTGTCCTTAAACCGCCATTGTATAATACTTTTGAAGTAGCCATAATATTTTTTATTTGCCCAAATGTATATAAAATTCAATTTCTCTTGCTCCAGTTTTCAAGTGTTATCTTTTATTTAATACATTTTTTTTGTAAATTATTAGGCTTTTACGAGTTTGTTGCATCAATAAAAGCTTTGGTCCTAAATTTTAAATTTCTTTTTTACAGCTACTTAGCTTTTTTGTTTGGTAAATTTAGGTTTTATGGATATTAAATTGATTGTATATATTTCAAGAATTTTTCAATTCCCTTTTAATTTATGAGTATAGCCATTGTATTAGGATTATTAGTGTTAGCAATTATCCTATTTGCTTCTGAAATAGTATCTGTTGATGTAGTTACCATTTTTATATTAGTTGTACTTTGCTTAACAAATATAATTACCCCACAAGAAGCGTTTGATGGGTTCTCCAGCGACTTTATCATTATTTTGGCGGCAATATTTATTATGGTTGGCGCATTAAAAAAAACCGGAGTAATTGATACGTTCATCTCTCGTTTGGTAAACATCAAAAAACAACCTCCAAAGTTAATT
>DASSWV010000435.1:0-3975 GCA_035704545.1 Pelobium sp. | reverse complement strand
CGTTTTTAGTACCCGTAACTTTAAAATCCATATCTCCCAAGTGATCTTCATCACCTAAAATATCAGATAAAATAGCGTATTTCCCAGTAGCTTCATCAGAGATTAAACCCATTGCAATACCAGAAACCGGCGCTTTCAACTTAATACCAGCATCCATTAAAGCCAATGTACCCGCACAAACGGTAGCCATAGATGATGAACCATTAGATTCTAAAATATCAGAAACAATACGGATAGTGTATGGATTTTCTGCATCAGATGGTAACACTTTTTTAATTGCTCTCATGGCTAAGTTACCATGGCCAACTTCACGACGGCCAACTCCCCTATTGGGGCGAGCTTCACCAGTGGAGAAAGCAGGGAAATTATAGTGCAATAAAAATTTATTGTAACCATTAACAAAAGCACCATCAATCATTTGCTCATCAGATTTAGCACCCAATGTAACCGTAGTTAAAGATTGTGTTTCGCCACGAGTGAAAATTGCAGAACCGTGAGCAGATGGTAAATAACCAACTTCACTCCAAATTGGGCGGATTTCATTGGTCTTTCTGCCGTCTAAACGAATTCCTTCATCCAATAATAATGCTCTTACCGCATCATATTGCACATCGTGAAAATATTTTTTAGCTAAAAAGCCGGTAGTTGCCGTTAAATCTTCGCCTAAATTACCGATGAATTCCATCAAAATAGCACCAAACGCGTCGCCACGTTCGTTTTTAGGAGCATTAGATTTTGCTATTGCGTAAACCTTATCGTAAGCAAAGGCATACATTGCTTTTTTCAATTCTTCGTCGCTACTTTCGTGGCTATAAGTTCTTTTTACGGTTTTACCCACCAAACGAGCCAATTCTTCTTGCGCAGCAACTTGCTTTTTAATTGCAACGTGAGCAAACTGGATAGCTTCAATCAATTCAGCTTCAGCAATTTCATTAGCCTCACCTTCAACCATGTTAATATCCTTTGCAGAACCAGCAACAATAAATTCTAAAGTAGCTTTTTCTAATTCTGTACGGCTTGGGTTAATTACTAATTTACCATCAATTTTTGCCACACGTACTTCAGATATTGGTCCGTTAAACGGAATATCAGAAACAGCAATAGCTGCCGAAGCTGCCAAACCTGCCAATGCATCAGGCATAATATCTTTGTCTGATGAAATTAAGGAAATCATCACCTGCGTATCAGAATGATAATCCTCTGGAAATAAAGGACGTAAAGCCCTATCAACGATTCTCGAAATTAAAACTTCGTAATCAGATAATCTGGCTTCTCTTCTTAAGAAACCTCCAGGGATACGACCAGCTGCCGCATATTTCTCCTGGTAATCAACGGATAAAGGAAGGAAGTCGACACCTTCTTTTGCATCTTTGTTACTAACAACGGTAGCCAATAGCATAGTATCACCTTGTTTCACAACCACTGATCCATCAGCTTGTTTAGCCAATTTTCCAGTTTCGATCTCAATGATACGGCCATCGCCTAAATCAATCGACTGTTTAAACACATTTAAACTCATATTTATTATTTTTATCGCTGCAAAAATACGGTTTTATATCTGTTTTTCAGTTGGGTTATAAAAAATGTTTGATTTTGTTAAGAGGTAATCGCCATTCGCCAAATTTTTAACCCGTCATCGCAAAGCCGAAGCTTTGGATTGAGAGGAGGCTGTTGGCGGATCTTCGTGTTCATCTGCATTTTCTGGGTAAACCGACTGCCAAGGAGTAAAGAGTCTGGAGACTCCTTTTCATTTGTTAATCCGTAGAGACGCTTCGCTTAACTCTACAGACAGTGAATTTTTAGTTACACTTCGCTTAAAACTATGGATAGTTGAGATATATCTTTTTTTAATAACTTTAGTTATTAGATCTTTATAAAAAAATATGTCATTACAGAACCTTATTAACAATTGGTTTAATGTTGATAGCAACACTTCAGCAACTATTCTCATTACAATTCTTGTTTTTATTTCTGGAATATTATTTACGGAAATCTTAAAAGAATTATCTTCTTACTTTAGGAGGAGAAAAATTAGAAAAATTTGTGATTTTAATTTTAAAAATTTAGAAACAGGAATAGAAAAACAATCAAAATACTATTTAAAATACTGTGAATCTCTAAATTTTCAAAATACATCTGGATTTAAATTTACATCCATCATAATTCATTCAATTAATATTTTTGAAAATATTGGTTATTCAAACATATATGAAGCTTACTTTTTTGGTTTTGAAAATTTATTTAAAGGCAAAAAAGAACTTAAAGCTTTTGCCAAATTATGGTCTAGCGTAGTTGCTATTCCTCAATGGCAAAATCAAATGAAAGATATTATGGAAAATCAGATTCAAAACTTTAATAAATGGAATGATTTTCGAAATAATAGTTTAGCAGAATTTTATAAAATTTTCGATCCCTTACTTGTTTTAGTTTTAAATCCTGACACATCTACATATTTAAGAGAATATTTATTACAACTAGATGAGATCCAAGTTAACTTTCAAATTAAAAGTAATTATAGAAACCTGATAATTGTTCAAGAATCAATGGTTCTACCAACTCTTGAAATTAATAGAAAATTTAAACATATTTCAGAAACACATAATCTAAACCCTCATTTATTATCTTCTACAATGGCATTTGAAAATATGGAGAAAAATTTGAATCACAATTTATCGCAGGCAAAAACCTATTACTTTACATTTAAGGGCTATTCCAAACTAGTTAAAATAGCAAAAACAATAATTTAACCCCAGCTGGTGCGAGCTTGTAGCTCGTTCATTTTACCATCAAACAAAGCTTAATACTTTACATCAAAAGAAACCCAACTGTCCGAAGTCTTAAGCGAAGCGTGACTTCGGATTCATTTAATAAAAAAGAGTTTCCAAACTCTTTAAAAAGCAAAACCTACCTCTCACTATAATGCCCCATTGCGGAAATAACAGTGACAATTATCGTAAGGTTGTCAATTCTATAAATTAATCTATCTTTTTGACTGATTCTCAGAGACCAATAAGCAACTCGATCAAATTTTCGTTTTTCAGTATGGCCAATTACTGTTCCGTAATACTGTTTAAGTTCTAAACAATGTGTTCGCCTTTTCTTACAGAGAATCTTAGTTAGTTAATTAACAAGCAACAAAAAAAAACTTTTAAGACGTAAATTATGTTTTTAATTATAAAATTTATAAATTGTGAGTTTTTAAAAGCATAATCCTAATTTTTTAATGAGAAAATTTTTAATAGCCCTTTTATACCTATCATTTTTCATTACCAACACCTTTGCACAATGCTCCACTTTTGGCGTAGCTAAATTCTCCTTTAGCCCAGCAAATGGATGCAGTGTGCCAAAGACAATTTTTTTCACAGACCAGTCCCTGCTTCCAGATACTTGGTTATGGGACTTTGGAGATGGCTCTACTTCCACAGCGCAAAATCCAATTCACACTTTTACATCCGTAGGAGATTTTACTGTAAAGCTCACTGTTGTTAACACCACTTATGGCTGCACCTCTTTTATAACTAAAGTAGTTTCCATTTCCGCTCCAAATGCAGACTTTACGGCAACAAAAACATTTGGTTGCGGCCCACTTACTACAACATTTAATGATAGCTCAACAGGAGCCAGTCAATGGGATTGGGATTTTGGTGACGGAAACACTTCTACTGCCCAAAACCCTACTCATATATATTCTTCTCCGGGAACCTATAATGTCAAACTCATTATTACCGCATCTAACGGTTGCACCTCCACAAAAACCAGATCAAATTACATTCAGGTAATCGGGCCTGACACAAAATTCTCCGCAAATACCACTTCAGGAAACAAACCTTTAACTGTGAATTTTAGTAATGAAACCACTGCCAGTTCTCCTATCGTCGGATGGCTCTGGAATTTCGGAGATGGCAATACAAGTACTAGTCAGAATCCAACTCACACCTATACCTCAGCCGGAAATTATACCGTATCTCTAAAAAT
>DASSWV010000399.1:0-4674 GCA_035704545.1 Pelobium sp. | reverse complement strand
AGTTGCAACCAAATCATCTGTTAAAGATAAATTTTGTAAGGCTACATTTCCATAATTAACAAGGGTAAACAGAAATTTTACATTATAACTTTCGTCGGTAAGTTCATCAATACTAACTACTGATTTTGCTAAACCAATTTTTGGCGCAACAGGAATCGAAATATTTACAATTCCAACGTTTGACAAAGCTCCTTTATCATCCTCAACCGTATAGGTAAAACTATCGGGTCCTGAGTACCCAGGGTTTGGGGTATAAGTAACGTTGCCCGTAACCGGATCTTTAACTGCAGTTCCGTTGGTTGGTTGGGTTACTATTTTAACGGTAGTTTTATCAATCGTCCCAAACCCGTCTCTGTCTGTATCGTTGTAAAGTACGTTGATAATAGACGGCGTATTTAAGTTACCAACTATGTCATCATTTACCGCAACCGGAACGGCATTTACAACAACACTTACATCTGCGGTTGATACACACTGACCTGGCAAGATTAAATTATAGGTAAACACATACGTTCCTAAACCTAAATTGCTAACGTTAGTTGATGCCGCGGTTGTATTATTTATAATTGCAGTAGTTGGGCCCGATTTTTGAACCCATAAACTGGTAGAGCCTGCTGGCGAGTTGCCTACAATTGTTGCTGAACCCGTTTGCGTAGAGATGTTAACAATTGGGATTGATGCTACAGTTGCGGGAACGGTTGTAACCGGATCTGTAATGGTTAGTGTTGCAGGGCTTGAAACTGCTCCTTTATCATCTGCAACTGTATATTTAACTGATACTGGGCCAGTAACATTAGGCCCACTTGGCGTAAAGGTGATGGTGCCATCATTACTAGCTGTAAAAACCCCTTTTCCGGATACCATAAACGTTTTTTGGTCGCCGGCAATAACTGGGTCTAAATCTAAAGAGCTGTTTACAATATTACCACCTGTATTTGTAGAAGCATCGTTAGCAACAACATTCCATGTAGAGGTTTTACCCAAACATTCTACAAAATTATCATCTAGAGCTGTTGGGCTGGTTAATGGACGTTGGTAAATATCAATACGAACATTTCTAATTTCGTGGAAATTAGTTAAATCACCAGTTGAAGATGATATGCCATATGCAATGTTTGCTGGAGCCGCATCAGGGTAATAAAAATTATCGATAACTGTTGTAGTTTTTGTTGGGGTTCCTCCTACTTTAATTCTAACTGAAACGTTGTAACCACCGGCTGGGTTCGGTCTTAAATCTATATAAGCTTTTCTAAAACCAAGTTGTGTGCTATCCGGGAAACGCTCTGCAGCGTCGTTCACTAAATCAACTCCTTTATCACTGGCAGTTACAGATGTTAAATATCTATAATTATTAGGATCTAAAAGGTTGCCGTTTCCCTTACCTCTTAAAACCACAGACTTTTTAGAAATACCAAACAGCCCGGGACCTACAATACCACCTTGTCTGCCCTCTATCGGATTAGAAAAGTTACCAAATTCATCTAAAGCAACCCCAATATAGCCATTGCTTACTCCCGGTAAAACATCTGATTGTTCTGTTTTGCCATAGGGAAGGTACTGCGCATAACCTAATGAACCACCAAAACCACCAATATTGAAATTAGTGGTAGCGCCATCAAAAAGGAAAAAACAAATTCCGTCTGCACCGGAACCACCGTATGTGTAATACTCAAAAGAAATACTTAAACCCTGGGCAGTGCTAAAGTTTTCTTTGCTATAAATAAATCCGGTTTGTTGGAGATTGTTATTAGTAAGACGTAGATAACCTTCTCCAGCTGGGTCAATACCTTGCGCTGCAGTCAATATTGCTGTAGGCGCACCACCAAATTCAATATCTGGCGCCGTTGTTTCTTTAAAGCTTTGAAAATAAGGGAGAGTAGTTTGGGCTTTGGTCCAATTTGCGATACACATAAGTACAGCAAAAAGATAAAGACTTAATGTAAATTTTAATTTCATAATGGAGCGTATTTAGTTTAATCTGTAAACTAACATTCCCGTTTATCCAAATATCACTCCACTAAGTGCAACTATTGACTTCCATAGAACGTATATACACTTAAATGTACAGTAAACCGAATATTTTATTTTTAGGCATCCTTAATAAGCCTGCAACAACATAAACATGGTCATGAATTAAATTCCACAAACAGGCACTATATTCCACAATATTTCCACACCATCCAAATGTTTCAAGATCCACTCATCACTCATAAAAAATAAATATTTCAGCCCCTAATAAGGCGTAGTGCTACAAAAAACAGTCTTTTAGTATATCCCCGTTTTTTTGGCATCATATTGCAATACAGGGTAATGCTAAACGTAGCTTAAAAATAGGTGTTTGTGCACAATAAACTAAATATATGACACGTCCTTTCCATAAAATCTTATATCTGCTTCTCACGGTTATGTGCTTTAGCTGGGCAAACCAGCAGGCGAAAGCTCAGGAATCAATGGTTCATGATATTTCGTACTTGTTTCTAGAGAAATTGATCGCAACCGCCAAAGAAAACTACCCAATTATTAAACAAAACAAGTTAAAAGAAGAAATTGCTGCCTTGCAACTCAAAAACCAGCAATTAGATTGGTTTACACCCATTAATTTCATTTACTTTTCGCAACCCAATAACGGAGTCAACTTTGCCAATCCAAATTTCTTTTCCGGATTTCAAGTCGGCATAAATTTAAATGTGGGAGATTTGCTTCAAAACCCAGTTAACGTAAAAACATCAAGAAAACAATTAGATTTTAGCAAACAATTAACTGCTCAGTTTGATAACAACCTAATCCTGGAAGTTAAAACCCGGTATTTTACTTATATACAACAGCTAAATAATGTTAAACTTTATACCAAATCCTTACAAGATTCGGAAGGTTTATTAAAGGATTTAAAAGCGAGATATGAACGTGGAGAGGTTACTTTTCAAAACTATAGTGAAGGACTAATCAGTTACAGTACAATAAGTCAGGCAAAAATTGAATCAGAAGCAGCTTTGTTAATAGCAAAAGCATCACTTGAGGAGTTAACGGTTACAAAACTAGAAGATATAAAATAATGGAAGAGTTAAAGAAATTTTACAACTTACTGTACCGCTTTAGGTTTATAGTTATAGCTGTGCCTTTGGTAACAATAATTATTGCTTATTTTTTAGTAAGGAACCTTGCCGATCAATATGTTTCTGAAGGACAGATTGCAACTGGTATTGTTGATGAAACACAAATCCTGAACAATAGTGCAGATAAGCAAGAATCAAGTGTGATCAGAGAATTCAGTAATTTAATTGAGATCATGAAACTAGAGAAGATTCTTAACCTTGTTTCTTATCAATTGATTATACATGATTTAACTGCGCAAAAGCCTTTTAGAGAGCTAAGTCCGTTGATTAAGGATCTTGCGGAGGTTGAAAGACGTAAAATACTGAACTCGTTTAAAAGAAAATATGCAAACAGAGAAACCTTAAATAGCTTTAACCCCGATGACAAAGAGCTTTATGATATTTTAGAGTCAATGAATTACAACTCGGACTTTATTATTGAGAACTTAAATGCAGACAGGTTAGATAATAGCGATTTTATATCGGTAAAGTTTGTTTCTGAAAGCCCAGAATTATCTGCATTTGTGGTAAACACAGAATGTAAAGAATTTGTGAGTTATTATACTTCTATTCTAAAAGAAAACCAGACCAAAGCGGTTAAGTTTTTATCTGAAAGAGCGCAAGAAAAGAGCGATACGCTCAATAAAAATGTAGCAGCACTTAAACAATATAAAATCAAAAACAGAATCATCAACCTTTTAGAGCAATCCAGAAAAATGTACGAGCTTTCTGCTGAGTACGAAAGGCGTAAGCAAGATGCTGAAAAAAGCATTATCGCTATAAGAGGAACAATAGCTAACATCGATGAAAAATTTGACCCCAACGAAAGAAGGTACTTTGAATCTTCGCTAGAAAAAATCAACCAAAACTTAGTACAGTCTAAAAAGGAGTTGAATTTAGTTACCGAAAAATATATTCAAAGCGGTTTTGACAATGAGTACGAATCAAGAATGGATTCGTTAAAAGGCGTAATCAACAAACAAATCTTAATACAGTCAAGCAAGTATATCTATAACCCGATGGCTCAAAAGCAGGATTTAATCGCTAAAAAGCTAAACCTGCAAATTGAGTATGATATTGCCAGGTACAGCTTAGCAAGCCTTAAGCGAGAGCTTGCGGATATGAATTCGAGGTTTGATAAATTAGTGCCACATGAGGCTGTTATACAATCCCTAGAAAGAAAAATAGATATTTCAAGTAGAGAATATTTAGATGTATTGGAGAAATACAACAGCGCAAGTTTAGAGGCTAGCTTATCATCACGTTTAAGGCAAGTGCAAATAGCAAACCCTGGGATAGAACAACCCTCAAAGAAAATGTTGCTTATTATCATGAGTGGTGTAATCAGTTTTGTGTTCTGCTTGCTTATTTTCTTTATCATCTTTTATTTCGACAATAAAATTGGCACCCCTAGAGAGCTTGCCCAGATTACCGAGATACCAGTTTTAGG
Organism: Pelobium sp.; assembly: GCA_035704545.1. GTDB lineage: Bacteria > Bacteroidota > Bacteroidia > Sphingobacteriales > Sphingobacteriaceae > Pseudopedobacter. The sequence continues at coordinate 132 of DASSWV010000399.1, read as the reverse complement.
AAAAATCAATCGTGTAAATTCGGCTAGTTTAGCTCTTAAAGAAATTTGGAGCAATTTAAACTCTAACCCAGAGATGCAGGAGCTTAAAAAGCAATTAAGATCTGCAAGGTACGAGATTAGTAGGGAGATGCT
>DASSWV010000308.1:0-2281 GCA_035704545.1 Pelobium sp. | reverse complement strand
CTTCACATCCTTGATCGCCAATTTCTCTACCCTTGGCGTTACCCGTAAAATACGGTCGAGCTCTGTATCGGTTAAGTTGTTTCTACTATTGATTAAAGCATCACGCTGAGTTTTTACGGTATATTTATGAAGACCTTCCACTAAACCATAAAAAGCGACTTCGGCTGTGTTTGGAATGTAAGAAAAAACAGTGTTTTCAATATTGTAATCAACAGACTTTAAAATTCTATCTGTTAATAGGTTGCCTAATTGTTTACGTTCTTTGTAAATGTCTGCATCGCTACCTCTCGAAAAATAAATCCGCTCAAAAGAACAAGCTTTTTTCTCTACCGGTTCTCTAAAAATTTCTTCTGTAACGGTGCCATCTTTCTTAATAATCATGGCATGTCCAGGCTTAATTTCTTTTACCTGGCCAATTTTAATGTTAAAAGCAGTTTGTAAAGCCGGACGCTCTGATGCGGCCACAAAAATCTCTTCATCCTGATAATAGTAAGCTGGGCGTATCCCAGCCGGGTCACGCAATACAAAAGCATCGCCATGACCAAAAATACCTGCAATGGTATAACCACCATCCCAAGTTTTGGCAGATTTTTTTAAGATGTGGTTTACATCCATGTGGTTGCCGATTAACTGAGAAATCTCATTGTTATCGTAGCCCTCACGTTTAAATTTATCAAACAAAAACTGGTTTTCGTCATCTAAAAAGTGACCTATTTTCTCTAAAACAGTAACGGTATCTGCTCTTTCTTTTGGATGCTGGCCAAGGTCATAAAGCTGTTGCAAAAGTTCGTCAACATTGGTCATGTTGAAGTTTCCAGCGATGACCAAGTTTCTGCTTTTCCAATTGTTCTGACGTAAAAACGGGTGACAGGCTTCAACGCTGTTTTTTCCGTGGGTTCCGTAGCGTAAATGCCCTAACAAAACTTCGCCGGTAAAACTCACATTTTCTTTAAGCCATTGCGCATCATTTAACAAAGCTGGGTCTTGTTCTTCAACGGCCGCGAATTTTTTCATTACGTAAGAAAAAATATCCTGAACGGCATTTTTCTCCATAGAACGGTAACGACTGATGTATCTGTTACCGGGCTTAATGTCAAGCTTTATAGTGGCAATACCGGCACCATCTTGTCCGCGGTTATGTTGTTTTTCCATCAACAAATAAAGCTTGTTTAAGCCATAAAGTGATGTTCCATATTTTTCCTGATAATATTCTAGGGGTTTTAAAAGTCGGATAAAAGCTATCCCGCATTCGTGTTTGATTTGCTCGCTCATTATAGAGTTTTAATGAAGCTCACAAAATTAGCACTTTCTAAGGTTTTGAGAAATATAAACCGTCATATCGTCAACATTTCTAATGTTTTTTTTGCAGTGCCTGTTTATAAGGTAATTAACCATGGTTTACAATTGAAAAAATGTAGTTACAAATAGATTGTTAATAGAGTTTAATTTTGTTTTAGGATATAAACGCTTGCGTAGGTAGCGATACCAGACCAAATTGTAAGGATAGTTGGTATAAGCAAACAGTTCCAAAGAATTCAATTGTGATGTGTTTAACTGCCCAGAATTTGTATAAGCTATTGATAATCTATGTGTTGGAGTTTTATTGTACAGAAAAACACACGTAAAGATTTAAAATACTGGTATATAGCACATTAAAGACGTGTTTTTAAATTGGTCTTCTTATTGCAAGGTGCTACTAAACAAATCTTATAAAGCAATGAAAAATTTAAACATTTTAACAGGAATAGCTATAACGGCTGGTTCGGCATTACTAATTACTGCTTGCAGTAACAATGATTCAAAATACAAAAACCTGCAAACAGGAGAAAAGGTTTACATTATTGAATCAGAATCTGGTCAGGCTATTGACAGCGTAAGCGGTAACCCAGTAGAGTTTTATGTAAACTTAGAAACACGTGATACTATATATGGTGAAACCGGCGAAGTTGTAAACAATAAAGTAATTAAAACTAGTGACGGTGTGTACAAGCTTGATGAAAGTAAATTTAAAAGCGAGGTTGAACAACTTTTAGAAAGTGGTGATGATGTAAAAGTAAAGGTTGACGGTGATGAAATGAAAATTAAAACCGACGATCAAAAAATTAAAATTGAAGATGGCGAAACGAAAGTTAAAGACAGATAAATTTTTATAATTTGATCTGCTAGCAAAAAGCTTAAGACTTTCTGATAGTTCTATTAAAAATCACAAACATAATAATCGATAAATGATGAAAAAGATATTTTTAGGAATGGCAGTAACGGCTATGTTGGCTACTGCTTG
>DASSWV010000413.1:0-2434 GCA_035704545.1 Pelobium sp. | reverse complement strand
CCGACCTCCGCCAGAAATTAAAATTTTAGCACCAACTTGGTTATTCTTTTCTAAAATTAGGGTGCGCTTACCTAAAAAGCCTGCTTGTACGGCGCACATTAAGCCACACGCACCTCCACCAATTATAACCGCATCGTAATTCATTCGCCAAAAATGGCATTTTAAAATCATATCTGTAATATTTGCTAAAAATATGCGCTCATTAATTAACTTTGCTTTATGGAAGAAGTCTCCAGCATTACCGAATTTGGCAAAGTCCTGATCTTTTTGATTACCGGATTGCTTGCCGTTGGTGGCGCTTTTGCAGTTAACAAATTAATTGCTCCTCATCATCCTAATCCCGAAAAAAACAGCTCTTACGAGTGTGGTGAAGAACCCACCGGGAGTTCTTGGATACAGTTTAACAGTCGGTTTTACGTTATTGCACTCATCTTTTTATTGTTTGATGTAGAAATGATTTTCGTTTTCCCCTGGGCAACCATTTTTGCGGACAAAGAATTAATTGCATTGGATGGTAGATGGGGCTGGCTATCATTCACAGAAATGCTGGCTTTTTTAAGTGTTTTGCTTTTAGGCTTAGTTTACGTTTGGCGGAAGAAGGACTTAGATTGGATAAAGCCAAACCCCATTATTCCAACTGTCGAAACTTCTATTCCTTTAAACGCCTACAATCAGATTAATCAGAAAAAATATGTTCCTTTTCAGCACAAAAGCACAATAACAACTGAGTTGAAACCAGAGATAATGGTTGCCAAACCCAAATTTACGCCAAGATTTAAAAAAGCATGAGTTTAGAAAAGCAATTAGAAAGTACAGGAATTGTGGTCACTAAGCTGGATGATTTAATGAATTGGGCAAGACTATCTTCTTTATGGCCTTTAAGCTTTGGTTTAGCCTGTTGTGCGATTGAAATGATGGGGTCAATGGCTTCGAATTTTGATTTGGATAGATTTGGTGTTTTCCCACGTCCTTCGCCCAGGCAAGCAGACGTTATTATTATTGCAGGAACCGTTACTTTTAAAATGGCAGAACGTATTAAAAAATTATACGAGCAAATGCCCGAACCAAAATATGTAATTTCTATGGGTTCTTGTTCTAATTGTGGTGGGCCGTATTGGGAATATGGCTATCATGTAGTTAAAGGTGTTGACCGTATTATTCCTGTTGATATTTACGTACAAGGTTGCCCGCCCCGCCCCGAAGCTTTAATAGGTGGGATTTTAGAGTTGCAGAAATTAATTGAGAAAGAAGTTTTGGCTAATGTATAGTCTAGCAAAAAATACAACAAATTAAAAATGAAATCAATATCACAAACCCGATTAGGAATTTTAGGTGGCGGACAATTGGGACGAATGCTGATACAAGAGACCATCAATTATAATATATCAGTCAGTATTTTAGATCCAGATGCCGATGCGCCTTGCAAAAACATTTGCGATTACTTTGAGGTTGGCTCTTTAAGCGATTACGAGACCGTATATAATTTTGGTAAAAACCTCGATCTAATAACGATAGAGATTGAAAAAGTAAATATTGAAGCGCTGGAAGAACTGGAAAAACAGGGTGTAACTGTTTATCCACAGCCTCGTATTATTCGTTTAATTCAAGATAAAGGCCTGCAAAAACAGTTTTTCAAGGAAAACGATATTCCAACGGCAGGCTTTCAAGTTTTTAATTCCAAAGAGCAACTTGTAGAAGCAAATATTAGCTTTCCTTTTATCCAAAAATTAAGAAAAGATGGATACGATGGCAAAGGCGTTAAAAAGATAGTTAATGCTCAGGATTTAGAAAACGCTTTTGATCAACCTTGTTTGGCAGAAAACTTGGTGGATTTTGAAAAAGAGATTGCCGTTATTGTCGCCCGAAATGAGAACGGCGAAATGGCCACTTTCCCCATGGTAGAGATGGATTTTAATCCTGAAGCTAATTTGGTCGAGTTTTTAATATCACCGTCTACCTACAGTTTTGAGATACAGCAACGAGCAGAAGAAATCGCAAAAAACATAATTTCGGGCTTAAGCATGGTGGGTATTTTAGCGGTAGAGATGTTTTTAACCAAAGACCATCAGGTTTTAGTAAACGAGTTAGCTCCGCGTCCGCACAATAGTGGCCACCAAACCATCGAAGGAAACTACACCTCACAGTTTGCGCAACATTTAAGGGCAATTTTCAACCTCCCGTTAGGAGACACAAAAGCAATTGCAAATGCTATAATGTTAAATTTGCTAGGAGAAAGTGGACACAATGGGCTTGCAGAATATGAAGGTTTAGAAGAAATTTTAAAACTTGAAGGGGTTTATATTCATCTCTACGGAAAAAAATACACTAAACCTTTTCGTAAAATGGGGCATGTTACCATTATCGATGATGATAGACAAAAAGCCATTGAAAAAGCACAATTGATTAAAAAAACGATTAAAGTAAAAGCATAAAA
>DASSWV010000229.1:0-2263 GCA_035704545.1 Pelobium sp. | reverse complement strand
CACAACCGGGTTTACGAGCGTATTTCTTAAACTTTTAACACCATTTTATAATGCTGAATGCCAGCTTCCTCAAACTGTTCGCCTTCGGCAACAAAACCCATTTTTTGATATAAAGGGATTGCCGTTAGTTGGGCGTGTAGGTAAATATAGTTTGCTTCTTTTGGCAAATCATCTAAAACCGTTTTAATCATCTCTTGAGCTATTCCTTTTCCACGAAATTCTTTTAAAACTGCAAACCGTTCTAATTTATAGCCTTTTTCTGTCTTGCGCCAACGGCAAGCCCCCGCTTCTTCACCATTAAACTTCGCCAAAAAATGGACAGAAACTTCCTCGTTTTCCCACTCTAGTTCTGGCGGGCAGTTCTGTTCATCTACAAAAACAGTTTTACGTATGGCGAAGACTTTTTGGAGGTCTTGTGGGTTGGTGGTTTTTGTAATGGTGACGTGTTGGGGCATTGTGGTGTTTCTTATTTCGAAGAGCTGGTTTTTGTTTTTGGAATTTTAAAGTAACTTATTATACTAGCGTACCAAAAGGCTAAGCTATAAATTCAAAAATAACTCATCCGGACTTAAAACTGGAATTTCACTTCCTTTAAAGTCTTTTCCATCGCGGGTAATTATATAGGTCATTTTTTCAATAGATGAAGCGCACAAAATTTGAATCGAATCCTCAAAATCTTTATGGTTGGAACGAAGTCCTTTTTTTATAATGTCGAGATCAACAGGAATCACGGTCAAAAATTCTAACAAATTATATAAAACTTGACGAAGCGATTTTTCATCTATATATTTTTTTAATAAATAATGAGTAGTGGCGATAGAATGCGATGAAGCAAAAATTTGAATTTTATTTTCTTCTGCAAGTTGAAATATTTCAATTGCATATTTACTGAAAGGTTTCCTATCCGCGATTAAATCTACAATAATATTTGTGTCCAGAAATACTTTTTTCATAAGTGTTTCTTCTCAATTGCAGCCCTAAGTTCTGCTTCCTCGTCAAAATCTGTAGGAAGATTTACAGCTCCTACAATTTTTTTTAGCCTTGGAGAAAGTTCATTTTCAACATTATCTCTCGTAATTGATTCCAAGTAATTTTCTACTAGTTCAGATACACTTCTACCCGTATTTTTCGCATAAAATTTTGCTCTTTCGATTACTGACTTCTCGACTGTCAACGTTAGTTTAGTTGTCATGATACGTATTTTATATTCAAATATACGTATCTGTATTTAAAGTTCCAACTGGCTTTTTGGTAACGGTTTGGCAGGGTTAAGAATTTGCGGTTTTAATTGCAGAAACTCTGTCAGCCAGCACTAAATTAAGTGAAAAGAAGTGAAAGAACTTCGTCCGGCAATTTTCTAAACATGAGATTATAGGCAGTTAATTTCTATTCATTGATAATTTATATTTTGGTCTTTGTATTTCCTGAAGTTTTTAATTCTACAAACCCATTGTCAATTTTTAATTCTCCGATATGGTCTATTGCCATACTAAGAATTTTCTGCCCAAATTTTTCAGTCCTATAGAACAAGATTTCAGATGATTATTTGTCCATACAAACGGTAAATTTTTATACCAGCTTTCTTGTTCGGGTTTAAGTCCGTCAAAAATCACTCTACTCCTACTTCAAACTAGCCCTTATACAACTCCTGATATGCAGCGTCCAAACTTCTATGAATCCCATCACCCTTCCACTCCGAAGCACCAGGTATTGTAGTTGCGCTCATAATTTCTGCTTTTGATTTTCCGGCTTTAATTTCTTTACCTACAAAATCCAACAGCTTTTCTAAATAGTTTTGAAACGCTTTTACATCCTCCATGTTACCCACAATTTCTTCGGGGTTATAAGCATGACCGAAAATATAACTAGTTTTGTTACCAAATGTCGCCATCGCTTTATCCAGCACTTTTATCCAATTATCAATATCAGCACCTGCGGTTTTATCTATAAAAGGAAATCTTCTGTTGAAAACCAAATCGCCCATGTGTACCGCATTTTGGTTTTCGAAATGAATCATTGCATCTCCGTTAGTATGTCCAGCGCCAAAATAATAAGTTTTTATACTTTCACTGCCACTTTTAAAGGTTTCTTCGTTTTTGAAAACTGTATCGGGATAATATTGTTCCACTGTTTTTTTACCTGCAGATTCAGATGCTTCAGCGACTCTTTTTTGATTTAACAACGAGTTTTCATGCGCTATCACCTGTTTAACCAAACCCTTAAACGCAATATTTCCACCAGAATGATCTCCGTGATGGTGCGT
>DASSWV010000220.1:0-7223 GCA_035704545.1 Pelobium sp. | reverse complement strand
CAAACGTAGTCCTGTTTATCTGTTGAGCTAAAATCCAATACAGCAAAATCTATGGTTATTATATTCTGATTGTACGCTAATTCTAGTTTTTTCAAATAACTGATGCTTTTGGTAAGAAAGTCTGGGTTTACTTCTTTAATATCTTTTCCGTTTACCTCAATATTAGTAAAAACAAGGTTAGCCGGCGCTTTTCTTGAATGGATTTTTGACGGGTTAAAAATCAGGAAACCTTGCGTATTGCCGAATACAATATCTCCATATGGCATTCGTACTCCAGAACTTTCAGAAAAACTGGCCTCCTCAGATAGTCCATCGAAATAATTGAAGTTTTGATGCTTTTTATTAATGGTCGAAAATTTTGAAATACCATTTTGAGTAGCGATCCACAGGTTTTTTTGATCATCCTCTACACAGCTTAGCAAAAAATCGCTGGGCAAACCATCTCTGGTAGAGAAATTTTGGAAAGTCAAGGTATCCATTGGATTTTTACCCACTGCCAAATTTAGTCCTCCAGAAGAGGTAAGCACCCACATCTTATTTTTGGAGTCTCTGTAAATAAACTGGACATCGTTGCCCCCCAAACTATGGATATTGCCTGGCTGTTTCCTGTAAACCTTAAATTTATAATTTAAAGGAGAACCAATATTTGGATCAAAAACAATAAGTCCTTCTGTTGTGGCCACCCATATTCTACCATTTGCATCTTCCTTTAAATTGCGGATACGATTGAAATTGCCCTGAGGATAGTTTTTAAATGAATTATCAAGGGTTAAAATTTTGGTTTCATTGTTTTGAAAAAGAATTAACCCTCCGCTAAAGGACCCGGCCCACATCCTACCCTTGCTATCCTGCAATATGGTATAAATAGAATTATCGCCCCCGTTCTTTAAAATATTCTTTTCAAAATAATGGCTGGTGAGTTTGTATTTTTGTTCTGTAGCATCAAGCGGTACGGCCTTAAAAATTCCATTACTTTTAGTACCAAACCACATTGCCCCTTCCTTATCTTTAAAAATACTGTAAACGCCAGATTTAAAAGGTATCGGCTCTATAAATAAATTATCTATCGGAATATTATTTTTAAATACAACTAATTCTTGCCCTTTAGTTCCCATCCAAAGGCGATTTTGTTGGTCAGCATAAATTCCACGCACTTCATTATCCACCATAATGTTAGTATTGGCTTTAAGGTGTCGTTGGTCAAAATCATATTCCTTAAAAACAACTTTATCAACGCCTCCTTTATCATCAACAACCCACACCACACCGGGCGAGAAATAGTACGCATGGAAGATAACATCGCTCAGTTGCTTACCTCTATGCTGGCCTTCTTCAGAGATTTTGTGCATAGCTTTCTGCTCGCTATCATAAAACATAAGACCAAACTTTTCAAAAGCAATCCAAACAATTTTGTTTACATCCTCGTAAATAGTGAAATTAGCTATATTATTGTTATTGAAATGATACTTCCCTTTGGGGTATAAGGCAGAAAATTGTTGACTTTTTGTATCAAACAATAGCACACCATAGCTTTCAGACTCCACCCATAAATCCCCATCGCTGCTTTCAAAAATGGCATATAGTGGCGATTGGTCTTTAGTTTTACCTAACAATGTAAGCTCCCCCGCCTCGGTTACGGCAATCAGTTCTCCTTTGTTTGTAGTACAAAACACTTGTTTTCCGCTTTTAGACGATTTTAAAGATGTTATTCTACCATCTGTTAATTGATGAGAGCGAAGTAAGCTTTGATCGTATGTTATTGAAAAAAGTGTTCCTCCAAGGGTGTACCAAATCAGGTTTTTACCGTCATCCGCCTGTTCAATCGCTTTCCCTTCTGTGATTTTGAGGGGAGTTGCTTTGTAATCGCAATCATTTATCCTTTTAAGCACACAAGCCCCGTTAGAAGTTGCCAGCCAAATATTCTGTGATTTATCGATATGGAAGAATGATATTTTACCAGATGGGATTTTATGGGCTGGGGCTTGATGGGCGTTAAAAACCTTATAATGTGGATGTTTACCTAATGCATCCTGAATTAAAAATAATCCATTATTAGCAGACAATAACCAGACCTGATGATTAACCACTGCAAAAATCCTAGTAAAAACTATCCCTTTTACAGACGCATCATTCAATAAATCTGGAAGTGAAGTAAACAAACCGGTTCGCTTATCAAATCTGTAAACCTGATTATCATACGCTTTTACCCATAAAAAACCTGCTGCCTTATCTTCTACAATAACATCAATCCTATTACTTTTTAGACTGGAGTTATCTCCGGGGTAAGATTTAAAATTTACAAATTTTTGCCCGTCAAACCGGCTTATCCCAGCCCAGGACCCAAACCACATAAAACCGTCTCTATCTTTAATAGCCGTGGTAATCTTGTTATCCGACAGACCGTCTGCCGTAGAATAATGCTTAATGTTGACCAATTTTTGCCCCGCACAGTTTAGTGCCCAAAGGACCAAAACCAGACTGAAAAAAGATTTGATATTTAAAAGCATTTATAAAGTACTTTAGTTTACGCGGGGTAAGGGCTATTTTTTTAAAAATCTATAAAACCAGATTTAAACAGGGTTTTTATACTTTCCGTTAACAAGATCAGAAACCCAGACTTTTGAAACATAATTTTCTTCGGCAGACTTGTTTTCCTGAGCTTGCGCAATCCATAGACTAAACAATAAAACCGGTGCTAGGAGGTAATTTTTCATGTAATGATTTTAAATTGGCTATGTTCTTATAGAGGAACAATTGGATTACAGCTAGTTCAACAATTTTACTTAATTAATAAATATTAAGTAAGCAAAAGCCGAATAAAATCTGTGCAAACGTTGCCGGAGACCAGATTTATAGCTAAGAATTTAGAGACGCTAACCTAGGTGAAAATGCTTTTAAGTTCGTCTATCGGATTTAAATCGCCACTTTGAAAGTAATAATTACTAGCATCCATTGGCATTCTTCCATTTAGCAAGCCGTCTTTTGGGATAATGTGTCCATTTTGGATTACAAACTGAAGATCACTTTTTGTAACGAAACCTGCGAAATCGGCAGACCACTTTTCAATAGCAAAAATTCGCTTTAACACACTTCTTTCAACGCTATCTGCATTATACAATTTACTGTTTTTCATTAATTGCTTACCATCGGGTTTTACCCGTATCAGCACAAAGTAATCATAGCTGGCGTTTCCAGTATCCATATTTGGGATATATTCTGCAGTATGGTTCCAATCCTGAGTTTCTAAAAGCATTAAGTTGGCGAAATAAGCAGCAGATTTGATGCTGATTTTTTTACGGTTTACGGTAAAGTCCGAATCATCCCACAGCCCCTTTCCCATCAAACTTACATCGGGCAAATCGGTAGTTATTCCGTGTTTCTTAAGCCAATCGTAAAAAACAAACTCGGCGACTTTCCCTTGAAAAGCATTGACAAAAATCTCCCCTTTTTTTCTTTTTGTGCTACCTCCGGTTCTGTGGTCTCTGTGGTGACCCGCATTTCCAAAACTCATATTGAAAGCGAAATCAAAACTTAATTCCAAATATTTAGATGCTATGGACTGTGGTTCAAAAGCTTTTTTTAAGGTAATGTGATATGTTGAGGGTTCAACAAACTGAAGCTTGGTTAACATACGAAGGTTTAATAAAATGTTTTGGTTTAATGGTTTATACCAAATTTAACTAAAATTGGCAGAGATTTATGGATTGAATATTTGAAATAAATTACTGATTAGATCTTGTGATTTCGCAAGATCTAAGTTTAAACTTAGCTGTGTAGAGTGCAATCTTGAAGTCACAGATTGTGACCTCAAAATCAAAAGCATATTTATATATTTGATTCAAAGCCTTAAACCTATGACTGCTAAACAGAGCCTAGCCATTATTTCTAATGACACTGTAATCAATAAAATTTACGAAATAAGAGGGCTCAAAGTAATGTTAGATAGCGATTTAGCGGAACTTTACGGTGTTGAAACTAAAGTTTTGAACCAAGCGGTGCAAAGGAATGTAGATAGGTTTCCAAATGATTTTATGTTTCAACTAGTTGATGAAGAATGGTCAATCTTGAAGTCACAATTTGTGACTTCAAGTTGGGGAGGAAGGAGAAAACTACCCAATGTATTTACAGAACATGGCGTGTTAATGTTATCAAGTGTTTTAAATAGCTCCCAAGCAATCCAAGTAAATATTCAAATTGTAAGAGTTTTCTCGAGATTAAGAACTTTACTATCCGAGAACTCTGATCTGAAGTTAGAAATTCGTGATATAAGAGAACGTTTGATTAGTCATGATAAAAGTATTACCACTATTTTTAAATATGTAGATGAACTGATACAGCAAAAAGTTAATCCTCCTAAAAGAAAACGGATTGGTTTTAAACCGGATTATTTGTAAAACGTTTTAGAGTTTGGAAGTTTTGTTTTAATTAAACCTCCTGTTTCTATATTTCCGAAACAAAAAACATCGTCCTAATTTTTGTGATATTAATTTATTAAATTTGGATAGCATGCCAACAATATTATTCATTTATGGATGGAGACTTTTTTTCTATTCTAACGAAGGAACTGAGCCTATTCATGTACATGCCCAAAAGGGAGACATGGAATGCAAGTTTTGGATATTGGTTGACGAGGTTGAAATAAAACAAGAATATGGCTTCAACTTAACCGCAGCTGCGAATCGAGAAATTAAAAAAATAATTTATCAGCATTTTGATTTGATCGTTGATTCTTGGGACAAATATTTTAATGCGTAAAAATATGATTGCAACTCATAAAATAGATAACATCCAGTTTTCGGCAAACCTATTCATTTTAGAAGTTAACGGAAAAAGGTATGAACTCAACCTGAATGAAGTCTCTAAAAAACTTCTCCATGCAAATGAAATAGAAAGAAACTTTTTTAAAATTTCTCCTTCGGGCTACGGCATTCATTGGCCTTTAATCGACGAAGATTTGGCTGTTGATAGTTTGATTGTTAAAGGGAGAGCTGATTAAATTGTAAATCTTGAACATGAAATTTGATAAAGCAATGAAGGCTCTTTATTCTGAGTATTTAGCTGAAGTTAAAGAAGCTATTTTATCTTCAATTAATATAGAAGACTTACCTGTCAAGCCAAAAGTATTAATCCATACAGGGTTCTTCCTGAGTGAATCAATGTATTACGATATCGAGTTCTTATATAGCAATGAAAGTAATTTATTACATTATCAATCCTTATCTCATGTGCCACCATATAGATATTTCAAAAGATCCTGAATAATGTATCAAGCTAATAATGGTAAATATTGTCCATTTATTAAAATAGATGATTCAACCCAATACTGGCGATTTGGTTATTATAATTCGTATATAGAAGATGAGTTTTGTTACAAAACAGAATATAAACTTGATTTATCACAGTTCGATACAATCGATATCCATCTTAAACAGCTAAATTATCCTGATGAAGAATTAGAATTCAGAAAATTCAACTTTTCAAGTTTATTTGAGGAAATAGGCAGAAAATTCCGTGTGGGTTTTGAATTAGGTAATGAAATAATTATTACAAACGAATATCCCCGTTTGAAACATTTTGGCATGTGTCATTTTAGCTTTACTGAAAAAAGGGAAAACAATTTTAGAAAACAAGCATTTATAAGAAACAGCATGAAGATTGGTTACGATTCTTATCAAAAAATGGCGGAAGAGGAGCTGCGGGATTTAGATGATAGGTTTCCAGAGTGGTCTATGGGAGTTTGGGAATAGCTCAACCTTGTTAAACCCTAAGATTATGGAACTAGAAACCCCCTCAACCCATCCTGATTTATTTTTTTCTCCAACTTTTGGCTGTCCCTCATGTAGTCAAGAATTTCAAGTGTTTATTTACAATAATTATAACTTATTTGGTATCTATTATGAAAACTATTTATGCTCAGCTTGTGGGGAAGTAAAAGATGCGGTTTGCGATGGAGATTTAGTTTTTATCGAAAATTCCCCTAATACCGACGAAGAACATTGGCAGTTACAATGTTGCTATGTAGATGAAAAATTACGCGTCTGCACTGATTGTATGCCTTTTTCTAAATTATCTTATAAAAATTTCAAACCGATATGTCCAAAATGCGAAATGGATATCGAGATGAATTATAAATACTTGTAAAATGTACTTAGAATTTTGCTTGACAATATTCTGTTTAATATTTATAGGTTTTCTTCTATTAGACAGAGAAGAAGGTAATATTAAAAGAGGTTTAGCTTATGGTGTGTTTTTAAGTATCCTATTTACGATAGTAGGATACATATCAGAAGCAATTTTCAATATTTTCTAGTATTTATCTAACTAATCGTTTAAAAAACATCGTTATAAGTCTCCTATTGACGGCGAAGATCAGACAGAAATGTTTTATCTAAAAGAAAAAACATAAACAAATCAAAACTTTCCTGCGTTAAGGATGGAAGTGGATACCGGCCTGCACATAATGCCTTGTGGCGTATGAACGTACAGCCTGCCCTTTTTGTGTTCGGGCTTTGTGATTGGGCAAAAAGGGAACGCCCAAATCATCAACCTAAAACCCTAATTCTCTCATTTTTAAAGCATCTGTACAGAAACGGATTTTTTAACCTACCTTTGCAAAAAAATTATGCCGGTATGATAAGACCGGGAAACCCCACATTATGAGTAACATATTAGCGATCGTCGGGAGACCGAACGTAGGAAAATCTACCCTATACAACCGTTTAACAGAAACCAGAAAAGCCATTGTTGATGATTTAAGCGGTGTAACCCGCGACAGACATTACGGGATTGCCGAATGGACACACAAAAGTTTTACGGTAATTGACACTGGCGGCTACGTAGCCAATTCTGAAGATGTTTTTGAAGCTGCCATTCGCGAGCAAGTGCATATTGCCATTGAAGAAGCCATCGTTGTGGTTTTTGTGGTGGATGTAACCACCGGAATTACAGATTTAGACGCTGACATTGCACAGATTTTAAGAAAAAGCACCAAACCTGTTTATGTTGCTGTAAACAAAGTTGATAATTTTCAGCTACAGTCTGACGCTACCGAGTTTTACAGCTTAGGTTTAGGAGAAATTTATTGTATATCTTCTATGAGCGGTTCTGGAACTGGCGAACTTTTAGATGAAGTAATCACCAATTTTGACGAGGAGAAAGAGGAAGAGAACAAGCTTCCTGTTTACGCAATTGTTGGCCGCCCGAATGTTGGAAAATCTTCAATG
>DASSWV010000158.1:0-3581 GCA_035704545.1 Pelobium sp. | reverse complement strand
TTCGACTCCGCTCAGGGTGACATCCCCGTTTCGACTCCGCTCAGGGTGACAATCCCTTTTCGACTCCGCTCAGGGTGACATCCCCGTTTCGACTCCGCTCAGGGTGACAATCCCTTTTCGACTCCGCGTGACAATCCCTTTTCGACTCCGCTCAGGGTGGCAACCCCTTATATTGTTGATAAATCATGAGTTTTAACGTCATTTCATATTGATTTATATGAAATATATTAACCCGAAACGTGACGTGAGATTTTCTTAAATGATGACATTGCTTTTTGGGGATAAGTCCATATTTTCACAAGCAAAAAACCTTCTTGAAGCACAGTCGAAAAGCAGGCTTTTGCAATCAATTAGGGATTGTTACAGCACTACCACTTTATCCCAACGCTTTGGCTTCGCAACAAAGGGGCGAATTGGATTTTTTAGTAAAGAAATCCAAATAACCAAAGCGGAATTTTGTTTTTAAAACCATATTCAATATCATCTGCAGCAACAAAGGCATTGGGTAAATCACTTATTTGTTGGGCACTTTTGTTTTTTCCACCTATTTCAAACACATACTTCTCATCCACCATAAAATCGCCTTTTTCAGTGTAAGTCAATTGGTGCTGATAGGAGAGCTGGTTAGCAAAAAAAGTTTCCCGAACGTTTCCCTTATTTGCGTTCTCTCTACTTAAGGTAAAAATGATGTTTGTGTTTTCCAAGTAAGTTTTTGCCGGTTTTTGAAGCTTGCTAATTCCGTTCGCGTCTTTAAACAAATTTATAGTCAAGTTTATCTCATCTAAATAGTGCAGGTAAGAGAGCAAAGTTGCCCTGTTTATCCCAATTTTATCACTTAATTTGCTCACATTGGGTATAAACGGAACCGACTCCGCAATAATGACCAGCAACTGCTTAATCTTTGAGATATAAGAAAGCTCAACACCTCTTAACAAGGGTAATTCTATTTCCAATATCATGTTAATTACCTCGCCCAATCGCATCTGATAAAGCTCGGGTTGCTCATTATAAAATGGATAATAGCCGCTTTTTAAATACTTTTCAAAGTATTTAAATGGTTTAATTTGCTGATTGATGATTTGTGAAACTTCCAAGTGGTGAGTTATCAGTTGCTGTAAAGTGTATTTTTGGAAAACAATTCCGGTTTCCATAGAAAGGTACTCTCTGAACGAGAAGCCCTGCATGGTATAAACAACAGCCCTTCTGCTTAAATCAGCTCGGGCGTTTAATATTTCTAAAAGGGAAGAGCCAGTAAATACAATTTTAAGCGATGGAAAACTGTCGTAGATGTTTTTTATTTCTTGTGCCCAGCCTAAATACTTGTGTACTTCATCTAAAAACAAATATTTCCCGCCCTTTTTCACAAAATCGCTGGCCAAGTCAACTAAAGTTTCCTGATTAAACCAAAGGTTATCTAAACTTACATATAAGGTTTGTTCTAATTCTGTGCCGAGGTTCAACTTAATGTGCTGTAACAATAGCGTAGTTTTGCCTATTCCTCTTGCTCCCTTAATACCTATTAGCCGAGCTTCCCAATTAATTTCGGCCATCGCTGATCGTACAAAATTTATTGGAGTAAACTGTAACCGTTGCTGATAATTTTCAAATAGACTTTCCATATTGCTTGGTAAGTTATACAAAATTAGTTAAATTTTGCTTAGCGCAGTAAACAATTATATAAGGTAATAGGATTATGGCTGAAAGTTGTAGAGATAGAAAAATTCGAGAGCTATCGTGAGGAAATATCCTATTGCATTAACCCTGATCAAAAAACAGGTGATAAATTGCGCTTATACAGTTAATTGGAATTGTGGCCCCTCTCTTCAGATAGTCTTTTCCGTTTGAATAGCGTCAATCGCCTAATCAATAGGCACAGTTACTTCTCCTAAAAACACACTATTGGATTGACTTGTTCGATCGCCGGCTACAAAAGCCAGGTAAACCAAAACGTTTTTTCCTTTAAAGTGCGCAGGTAAAGTTAATTTATCTGTCCTTGTTTCGCGAAAAGCGCCATGTGTCTCATAAATCACTTCCTTTTCGGCTAAACAATAGGCCACCATCATTGCTTGGTCTCGAGCGCTCGAAACCTTTAAACGTTCACCAGCGCTCCACCAAAATTTTAGTTCGAAATTATCCCTCAATTCAACGCCTACTTCAATAGGCATTTCTAAAGTCCCATAACTTAGTAGCGCTCTTTCGGGGTTTACCCAAAAAATGCCATCCTGTAACTCTAATGCATTTTTTAGTAGGTATGATTTGGCCGCAGTAAAACCTTCCATTCTTTCTTGATAGCCTTTAAAACCCACTCTCAAAAAAGCCGTCAATGGTTTCAGCCATAGTTGTGCGGTAGCAAATTTTTCGCGATTTAGTCGCTCGGCCTCTGAAACCTGTGTGGTTCTTTTTTTGGGCAAACTGCGCATGTACGGAATGCCTTTCCAAGTGCAACCCACTACCGTCCCTAATTTTCCTGTAAAAGGGCCGTTAATTCCAAACTGATATTTTGCCATGACTATTAAATTAGATTTAAATTTAATCGTAATTAAAATAAGTTCAAAACCAAATTTAAAAATATTCAACAGGGGTTTTAAAGGAAGATATTTCCTACTATATCCGTGGTATGTCCGAGTAAGGTCTCTATAAGGTCTGTATAATTATAGGGTATAACCTTAGGTAAGGAATACGTGAAACCGCTCTTTATTTGAAAGAATGAATTGTTTTCTTTAGCCCTTCTCTTGCCGTAACCGGGAGTTCTTGGTTAATGGCTTTTTTTATTTTCTGATTAGAGACTAGGTAGTTTTCGGTGAGTTTGTTTAGGCGTTCGGTGTTCAAAGGAAGCTTAATGCGATCACCAATTTTAGCAATGAACCTAATTAAGGGAGCCGGAATTGTCCATAATTTTGGTGTTAGGTTCAAATTCTTGGAGATCTCTGAAACTAACTCGTTGGTAGAAAGATTCTCGTCATCGGCGATTTGATAAATCCCAGACGGTATCTCTTGGATTAACAGCTCTTTAATGACGAAACATATATTTTCTATGCTTAAAAAAGAGCGCTTATTTTCAAAAGCGGCCAATGGGTACGGAATTCCTTTTTTAACCAATTGATACAATAAATTTAAGTTGCCTTTATTCCCAGGACCATGGATCATACAAGGGCGAAGGATGTAAAAGGATTTTCCTGCTGGTAATGGTTGTGCTTTGATGTACTCCTCTGCCATTAATTTTGATTTGCCGTAATGAGTCTGTGGATTTGGGATTTGATCTTCTGTTAAAATGCCATCCACTGAATCTGCTGCCGCTTTTACAGAACTAATGAAAATAAATTTCTTTGCCTCGGATTGCAGAAAAGCATCGTATAATTGCTTGGTCAACTCGAAATTGGCATTATAATAATCCTGTGGTTGGGATACTTTTTTTAAATCGTGAGCTTTGCCGGCGAGATGGATAAGTGCATCTGTTTTGTCTAAATTAATTTGTTGTTCTGGTTGAAACCTTACAGAAAGTTTTTGAGTGTCGAAATCACTTAGGTATGCGATAAGGTTGGCTCCGGCGAAGCCGTAGGAGCCTGTTAGGGTAATTTTCA
>DASSWV010000150.1:0-7062 GCA_035704545.1 Pelobium sp. | reverse complement strand
GGAAACTCATCATTAGCATTGATTGCCGCTAAGGAATTTTTTTTGAGGTTTAACGAAAAATTTTCTCTATTTTTGCCGAGTAAAATTGGTTCTATGAATTGTTGTTTCATCGGTTTTGATTATTTGAAATCCCAAAAACTAAAAAATTGTGAACTTTTTTTGTCGCAATCCAAAGTTTGGAACAGAATTTGAAATACTTGCTGAAATCAAACTTATAACTAATTTTACAAAAATTACAATTAAGAATTGTTAACCTTAAAAAAAAAATGATGAATTACTCTACATTAAAAAAAACAGTCGCTTTGTCTTTAGCTACTGCTTTTGCTGTCGCAGCAAATGCACAAGATGCGCCAACGACTACTAGTTCTGCCAAAGCATTTGGCGGAAAAAAACAGTACCGCACTTGGACGTTAGGAATTAACGGAGGTGTTACTATTCCTAATGTGATTACCGGTGGAACTAATGATTTCGGAAGAAACGTTGAATTTGGAGAACACCCAATTGGTATCTACTATGGTCTTTCGTTAAGAAAGCAATTTGGTCACGTTTTTGGACTTGAAGGTAACCTTTACAGAGGTCACGTTGATGCTAAAAACAACGAACCAAATGCAGGTATTCCTTCAACTTTTGGTCCTGATTTATACACATCAGTTGAAACACAAGTTCAATACGATGCTAACTTAATGGGTTATTTCAACCTTGCTACCATTGATTTCTTAAACAGAACCAATTCAGTTAATTTCTACGGTAAAGTGGGTTACGGTTTAATCGCTTATAATCCAGTACTTATGGAAGCAGATGGTACTGAATTAAATAACAAAGGAAATTACGGAAGCGCTGGTGATAACAATGATTACATCAGACAAGCTTATATCCCAGTGGGCGTAGGTGTTAAGTTTAAATTATCTGACAGAGTTGCATTAGATTTAGGTTATGATGCTAAATTTATTGATGGTGATAACTTTGATGGAGTTTACGCAGGCGGAACTTCTAAAGATAAATTCTCTGTTGTTAGAGCAGGTCTTGAATTCTCTTTAGGTTCTAAATCTAAACCAGATTTAAATTGGGTTAACCCAGTTGCTATGATGTACGACGAATTGAAAGATCCTTCATTACGTCAAGAAGTTGAAGCTTTAAAAGGTCGTGTAACTAACGTTGAACAAGCTGTTGAAGATTTGAAAAAAGATTCAGACGGTGACGGTGTTGCTGATCATTTAGACAAATGTCCTAACACTCCAGCTGGAGCAAAAGTTGACGGTGGTGGTTGTGAAATGGATTCAGATGGTGACGGTGTTCCAGATTGGAAAGACAAATGTCCTACAGAAAAAGGAACTGCTGAATTAAACGGTTGTCCAGAAATGGGAACAGCTACAATGGCTGGTGTTGATAACATTCAATTTGAGTACAACTCTTCAGTTTTAAGAACTTCTTCTTATGCAACTTTAGACAAAGTTTCTTCAATGTTGAGAGCTGACAAAACTGCTAGTTTACAGTTAGACGGTCATGCTTCTGCTGAAGGAACTGATGCTTATAATATGCAATTATCATTAGATAGAGCTAACGCAGTAAAAACTTACTTAGTAAACTCTGGTGTTGATGCTAAAAGAATTTCAACTAAAGGTCACGGAGAAACTCGTCCAATTGCTTCAAATACAACTGAAGAAGGTCGTGTAGCTAACCGTCGTGTTGAGTTCAGACAAAATTAATTAGATTAAATATTAATCTTAAAGAAGAGGGAGTCTGTTAACAGACTCCCTTTTTTTATTTATAAATTTGTGTATGTATTTCTTCAGGAAAAAAGATCCAACAAGACCAATCAATTTTAACATCAGGGCGATGCACTGGATCAATAAGTTTGTAATTGTGGTTTTTATTTTAGGGGTTTTGTGGAAGCTAGTCGATCTATTGATATTGGATAAATAATTATGAAAAGGATTATAAAAACAGAGAATGCACCTGCGCCAATTGGACCTTACAATCAGGCAATAATGGCAGGAGAAACGCTTTACGTGTCAGGTCAAATTGCTATAGATGTAGCAAGTGGCAATTTAATAGATTCTAGCATAGAAGAAGAAACACATCAGGTTATGGCAAATTTAAAAGCAGTATTAAATGCTGCTGGGCTTGATTTTATAAATGTGGTAAAAACATCAATATTTTTAAGTGAAATGAATTCTTTTGCTAAAGTAAATGAGGTTTACGGACAGTACTTTACCAAAGATTTTCCAGCTAGGGAGACGGTAGCAGTTAAAACTTTACCAAAAAATGTAAATGTGGAGATTTCAGCCATTGCGGTAAAAATGTAATGAGCAAAAAATCATTTGGTTTGCTGGCCGCACTTTCTGCAAATATAATTTGGGGATTTGTATCAATCCCTTTAAGACTAGTTAAAAGTTACGATGCAGATCAAATACTCTATTACAGAATTATAGTATCCTTTTTAATCAGCGGAATAATTGTGCTTTTTTTCAATAGCGCAAAATTAAAGACTGATATCGCTTATTTAAGATCTTTAAAAGGACACCATTATAATAATTTGATATTCTTGATTATTGTTTCTGGTGTGTTTATTACCTTGAATTGGTTTACCTACATTTACGTTGTAAACAATATCAATTTAAAATCAGCTGCCTTTGCTTATATGATTTGTCCGTTGATGACTGCTTTAGGAGGATTTTATTTGTTAAAGGAGGAGTTGGGGAAATTAAAAGTTTTTGCCATTGCTCTTGCAATCGTCTCTATTTTACTACTGGCAACTGGATTAATTTATGAGGTGCTTTGGTCTGTAATTACGGCATTATTTTATGCTTTCTTTTTAATTATCCAACGTAAAATACAGAGCATAAATAAGCTGAATATGTTAGCTTTTCAGATGGCGGTAGCGTTATGCTTAATCATTCCACTGTTCTTTGTTTTTCCTCAACCTTTTCCCACCGAAACATCTTTTTGGATCAATATTTTTATAATTTCAACCGTTTTCACGGTATTACCCTTGTTGCTCAGCTTAATTGCGTTAACCAGTTTGCCTTCTTCTACCGTTGGAATTTTGATTTATATCAACCCCGTAGTGGCATTTAGCGTAGCATTTTTTTATTTTGATGAGCGGATACAGCCGAATCAGATTTTTGCGTATTTGCTATTGATTGTTGCAGTTGTTATCTTCAATTTTAAGATATTAAAGGAAACCTTTTTCAAGTTTCCGAAAATAAAACTAAGCGAATAATTTGAACCAATCGGTATTAGATACGCCAATAGCCTACTTAAAAGGAGTAGGGCCACAAAGAGCAGAGATCCTGAAAAAGGAAATCGCTGTTTTCAGCTATCGCGATTTAATCACTTATTATCCCTTCCGATATATAGATCGTACACAATTTTATAAAGTTAAAGATGTAAATGCCGAGTTGCCTTATATCCAGATTTTAGTAAGGTTAAAATCAATGGAAGTGATTGGTGAAAAACGCACTAAAAGGTTGGTTGCGCAAGCAATGGACGATACAGGAGAAATTGAATTAGTTTGGTTTCAGGGTGTTACTTGGGTGCAAAAGCACCTGGTACCAAATCAGGTTTACATTATTTTTGGAAAAGTCACTTTTTTTAACGGTAAAGCGCAAATGGCGCATCCGGAAATCGAACTTTATCAGAAAAACGCACCAAATAGAGGGAATTTAAAGCTACAGCCCGTTTATTCTTCTACAGAAAAATTAAAGCAATATAGTTTGGATGCAAAGGGTATCCAGAAATTGGTTGCCAACGCTTTGGATGTTTGTTTGCAAGAAATTGAAGAAGTGTTGCCCAGTTATATTTGCCAAAAGTATCAACTTTTAACCCGGAAAAAAGCCATTTATAATATCCATTTTCCAGCTACTGCAGATGATTTAAGAGCGGCTCAAAACACCCTAAAATTTGAGGAATTATTTTTAATTCAGTTTAGGATGTTAAAGTCTAAACTCATCAGAACTCAAAAATTCAAAGGGAATGTTTTTGAAAACGTAGGCGAAAAGTTCAATTACTTTTATGAAAACCTTCTTCCTTTTGCATTAACCAATGCACAAAAAAGGGTGATCAAAGAAATAAGAATGGATACTCAAAAAGGTATTCAAATGAACCGTCTGGTACAGGGAGATGTTGGCTCCGGAAAAACAGTGGTTGCCTTAATGACGATGCTTTTGGCGGTTGACAACGGCTTTCAGGCTTGTTTAATGGCGCCAACAGAGATTCTGGCTACGCAACACTACCATTCGTTGAAAGCACTGTTAAAAGACGAGTTTGTTTCCATTTCTTTACTAACTGGATCAACTAAGAAAAAAGATCGTAAAATTATTGCGGAAAACTTAGAAAATGGAAAGCTTTCTATTCTAATAGGAACTCATGCGTTAATTGAAGATCCGGTTAAGTTTAAGAATTTGGGTTTTGCCGTAATTGATGAACAGCATCGTTTTGGAGTGGAACAAAGGGCTAAACTTTGGCGGAAAAATGTTGTTCCTCCGCATATTTTGGTAATGACGGCAACGCCTATTCCTCGAACGCTTGCGATGACCCTTTACGGAGATTTAGATGTTTCGATGATTGATGAACTGCCAGCTGGAAGAAAACCTATTGAGACCCGCCATTTATATGAGAGCCAACGTTTACGGATGTTCGGCTTTATGAAGCAGGAGATTGCTAAGGGCAGACAGGTTTATATCGTTTATCCTTTAATTCAAGAAAGTGCAAAGCTGGATTTAAAAAATTTGATGGATGGGGTAGATACCATGAGTCGGGAATTTCCTTTGCCTCAATATAAAATCAGCATCGTTCACGGTCAATTAAAGGCAGCTGAAAAGGAATTTGAAATGCAACGTTTTGTAAAAGGTGAAACCCAGATTATGGTAGCTACTACCGTAATTGAAGTTGGTGTAAATGTTCCAAATGCCTCGGTTATGATTATTGAAAATGCAGAACGTTTTGGTTTATCGCAACTGCATCAACTAAGGGGAAGAGTTGGGCGTGGTGCGGAACAGTCTTATTGCATATTAATGTCGGGAGATAAACTTAGTAAAGATGGAAGAGTGCGCTTGGAAACAATGGTGAAAAGCAACGATGGTTTCGAAATTGCAGAAATTGATTTGCAACTACGCGGTCCCGGAAATATAGAAGGTAAACAACAAAGTGGCGTAATGGAATTGAAATTAGCCGATTTAACAACTGACCAAGCCATCTTGGCAGAAGCCAGAAAAACAGTAATAGAAATATTTGAGACAGATCCTAATCTTGAAAAACCAGAACACCAGGTATTGAAAAGCATTCTGTTGAAATCAGAGACGGGGATTATGTTGAACAAAATATCCTAAAATCTCAAGCTGTTGCTAGCAAAGCTGAGTTTAGATTTATCCTTATCATACGCAGTAAAATATTCAGTTTGCCACTCTTGTGTTTTTCGTGACTGTTGATTATTAGGAATGCCCCAAGTGGGATAAACTCTTATTCCTCTTTTGCCTTCTACTCCGTTTGCCGTTATTATTTTCTTTTCTAAAAGCACAGATTTGGGAAATACAAATACACCAAATATGTCTTCGGCCTCACATACAACGATGATATAATCAATTTTGTCAGTTTCACAGAAAGGTCGTGTAATTCCGAAGTTATCTCTTTTCCAGATGGTTACAAAAGCCCCGATTTTTTTGGGAGTGATTTTAGCAAGCCGAAACTCAACTCTTTTATTGTTTAATAGAAAATGACAAGCTGCATATTCTTTGCTTTCACCGTGGATTGTAACATTGGAAATAATAGAATCAGCAAAAAATGAATCTTTAAACTTTTGTAATGCAATTGGATAAATATTCGTCATTTACTAAAACCTATCTTTTACATGAGGTTTGTAAGTGTCAGTTTTAACCGTTGCCCCAAGCTCATGCAAAATATTATAAAGCCCGAAATTAGTTCTATTTACATAAATAAAGTGTTTAACGCCACGGGCTTGTTTAAATTCTGGCATTTTGGCAATCTTTTCCCCAAACGAATATAAAGATTCAAAAAATTCGGGTTTGCTAAAATCGAATTCTCCTTTAATATAGGGTTGTGCAAAAAGTGTAATCATTTCTTTATAGGCTTGGTAATAAAACTCTATTTGTGTTTCGCTATCTTTTGGTAAAACCATTTCTAAGGCTCTAAACGCTTTAATGGTTTCTTCTCTATTGTTCATCAGATTTGTAGAAGTGGTAGAGAAAAAAGGATAGTAAAAGCTGTCGGGCAATTCTTTAATGCAACCAAAGTCAATAATCCCGAGTTTTCCTTCCGGCGTAATCAAGAAATTTCCTGGGTGTGGGTCGGCATGTACCGCCCGAAGTTCATGTTGCTGAAAGTTGTAAAAGTCCCAAAGCGCTTGACCAATTTTGTTTCTAACTTCTTGAGCAGGATTTGTGGCTAAAAATTCTTTTAAATGCAAACCATTTAACCAGCTCATGGTGATCACACGTGGGCCAGAAAGTTCTTTGTAATAGGTGGGGAAAATCAAATTTGGAATATTTGCGCAAGCCGCAGAGATTTTTAAAGAGTTTTGTACCTCCAGTTCGTAGTCAGTTTCTTCCACCAATCGCTCTTCCACTTCTTTCATATAAACCTCAAGCTCCTTTTCACTCATGCCCAATAATCGAAAAGCAAAAGGTTTTACCATTTTTAAATCAGAAGAAATAGAATCGCCCACTCCCGGATATTGGATTTTTACAGCTAGTTTTTCGCCGTTTAACTCTGCTTTATGTACTTGACCGATGGATGCCGCATTGGTAGATTTTAAATCAAACTGATCAAAAATTTTATCTGGCGTTTTCCCAAAATTTTTTCTGAATGTTTGCATGATCAATGGTCCGCTTAAGGGCGGAGCGTTGTATTGCGACATAGAGAATTTATCTACATAAGCTTTTGGCAGAATATTTTTATCCATGCTGAGCATTTGCGCCACTTTTAAGGCACTGCCTTTTAACTCGCTTAATGAACTGTAAATATCTGTTGCATTATCCTCGTTCAACTCATCTCTATTCAATTCCGGGTTGAAGATTTTTTTAGAATAATGTTTAATATAGTTTC
>DASSWV010000140.1:0-3598 GCA_035704545.1 Pelobium sp. | reverse complement strand
TTAGGCGGTTCGGGAATTTGGGGGGTTAGGTTTGCACCATATTCTTTTCTAGCACAATTTCCGCCAGACAGTGGTTACCTAAGAGTAGGTATGGAGCTTGGCTGGGTAGGGTTGTTTTTGATTTGTACAGTCTTTTTTCTCAGCTTATATGTTGGAATAAAAAATTATTTCAACATTAGAGACCCCGAACTTAAATCTTATTGTTTGGCGATGGTACTTATTGTTTTTGCACTAGCAATTGCAAATTACCCGCAAGAGGCTATTGTACAGTATCCTTTAAGTATTTATTTTTATCTGGTACTGGCAATTATTACGGTAAGCAAAATATTAGATGACCAAATAGATCATAGCCAAGTAATAGCGCCAGAAAAACCAAAAAAAATAGATTCGCGAGTGGTTTAATCATGAATTGAATAATTAAATCGAAATTTTCTTTATTTTAGAATCGGATACAAAATCTAACACAAAAGATGCTGAAAGATGCTGTAGTATTTATACTGAGTAATGCCAAATATGATGCACCAATTGAATCAACAGGATACACAATTGCAAAACATTTAGCACAGCACAATCAAGTTTTTTACGTTGAATACCCGGCGACTCTAAAAGATTACTATCATTTAAAAGAATCACCAGAATTTTTTAAAAAGAAAGATCTTTACCGCAAAAATTCAAACGGGTTACTAGATACAGATATCCCGAACTTAAGAATTTTAATAACCAGGCTACTTTTATCCATCAATTTTTTACCCGAAGGATGGTTATACAGACGGCTTTTAGCGTATAATGAAAAGCGGATTGTAAAAAGAATCAAGGAAGTCATCAAGCTTTACAGCATCAATGACTTTATTTTCATTAATTCATTCAACATCCATTACCCAAATGTAGGAAAACTGCTATCGCCCTCCTTAAATGTTTACCATTGTGTGGATCCTTTGGTCTCCGGTTACGATATTAAACACGGTCTTTTATCTGAACAGGAAATCGTAAAAAACAGCGATCTAATCATCTGTACCAGCAAAAAGCTTTACAACATCAACAGCAACAGACATCCCAACGTTCATTTTGTACCTAACGCCGCGGATTTTGAACATAGCCAGAAAGCCAGCTATGCAGAAACAGCTGTTTTACCGGCGCTCAATAATATTAAAAAACCGATAATCGGTTATTTAGGAAATGTGGAAGGCCGTACGGATTTTGAATTGATCACTACTACTGCCGAGAAAAACCCCGATAAAAGTTTTGTTTTTGTAGGCCCGGCGGCACCAGTTTACCAACAAAAATTGACGAGCAAAGTTGGCAATATTTATTTACTTGATGCTGTCCCCTACTGGCAAATGCCACAAGTTTTAAAAGGTTTTGATGTTGCCATTATCCCGTTTAAAAAAGATGGTTTTAGCGCTACAATTTTTCCGTTGAAATTATTTGAATATTTAGGAAGCGGAAAACCCGTTGTTTCTACAAATTTCAATACTGATTTGAACGAGCAAACCGCAGGTACAGTTCCGTTTTGCTGCACCGCCGATGAATTTTCATTAGCAATAAATGAGGCATTAGTAAATGATACAGAAGAAAAGAAGGCAAAAAGGCTAGCTGCGGCCCAAAACAACACTTGGGACAAAAGAGCGAATGAGTTTTCTGATTTACTAGAAATAAATTTTAGAGCCAAATTAAGTATATGACAAAAAAAGTGAAACCACATAAATACATAGATTTTAGCTATTCAAAAGGTCATATAGCTTGTTGAAGACTTGCTTCAGCAAACTATATGGGCCTGAAAAATTTTTTCTGTAAAATTGGAGACCTATGTCCCTAGGTGGTTTAAAAAAAATCATGTACTAAAGGCAAAAAAACAAACAAGTAGATGCAAAAAATACTCTTTGATCATCAAAAATTCAGCACCCAAAAATTTGGAGGAATCAGCAGGTATTTTGCAAATATTATTGATGAAATTAAAAAGAACAATGAATTTGAGTACCTACTTGGCGTAGTTAACTCTCAAAACTTCTACATCAAAAACGAAAAGCAGTTTTTAAATAATCCACTAGCCAATATTTTTTTAAAATCTGAGTATGGTTACAGAATATTTAAAACAAATGAACTGTACTGTAAATTTTTATTAAAGCAGAATAATTTCGACATCTTCCACCCTACATATTACGATCCTTACTTTATCAAACAGCTCAAAAAACCGATGGTAACTACCATCCACGACATGACTTACGAGCGTTTGCCTGAGTATTTTTGGGTACAAGATCCATTGACATCCCAAAAAAGAATTAGTGCACAAAGAGCAGATAAAATTATTGCTATTTCAGAAACTACCAAAAGGGATTTGCTGACTTATTTAGAAGTTGACGAAAGTAAAGTGGAAGTAATTTACCATGGAATTGATATTGACAGTCCGCTACAATTAGAAGAAGTAAAAAATATACCATCAGAATATTTATTTTTTGTTGGAGACCGTGGTGGTTACAAAAATTTCTACCTAATGTTGGATGCTTTTGCATCATTATCCAAAAAACACCCAAATTTACACTTAGTGTTATCTGGTGGAGGCAAACTGGTAGGTGCTGATGTAGAAATCATCAATCGGCTAAAGCTGAATAATAAAATCCACCATTACCAGGTTAACGATGGACAATTGAATTATTTATACAAAAACGCTTTGCTTTTCATTTATCCATCTTTATACGAAGGCTTTGGTTTGCCTATTTTGGAAGCCTTTAGAGCAAAATGCCCAATTTTATTGAGCGATACGGACTGCTTTCATGAAATTGGAGCAGATGCTGCTGCATTTTTTAACCGGAATTCATTAGAGGATTTAACCTACCAAATTGATAATTTGATCACCCATAAAAGTTTAAGAGATGATTTGGTAGAAAAAGGAAACAAGCGTTTAAAACACTTCCCAATAGAAAAATCAATGAACCAAACTCTCGAACTCTACCAATCACTAGCCTAACGGATGTTATTTAACTCGCTTTCTTTCGCGTTTTTTTTCGTAATAGTTACCCTACTCTATTATATATTTCCGCACAAAAATCGCTGGTTTTTGCTATTGGCGGCCAGTTGCTATTTTTATATGGCTTTTGTGCCGGTTTATATTCTGATACTTGGCTTTACCATCATTATCGATTACATAGCTGGAATCTACATAGAAAATGCAGAAGGTAAAAAGCGAAAATTATTTTTAGTGATCAGCCTGATTGCCAATATTGGGGTTTTGGCTGTGTTCAAATATTATAATTTCATCAACGATAACATCACTGTTTTAGCATCTGGTTTAAACCTTGAGAATAACATTCCGTACCTACAAATGCTTTTGCCTATTGGTTTGTCTTTCCATACGTTTCAGGCAATGAGCTACACCATAGAAGTTTATCGGGGAAACCAAAAAGCCGAACGCCATTTCGGAATTTACAGTTTGTATGTAATGTTTTATCCACAATTGGTTGCCGGTCCAATTGAACGCCCTCAAAATATTTTATCCCAAATGCACATTAAGCATGAATTCAGCTATTTAAATATGGTTGAGGGACTTAAACAGATGGTTTGGGGATTCTTTAAAAAATTGGTAGTTGCAGATCGACTTTCT
>DASSWV010000039.1:0-3067 GCA_035704545.1 Pelobium sp. | reverse complement strand
TACACGCCGCTGGCTTACAACCGCCCGCCTATATGGACGGAAAAAGCTTTCTACCCTTATTGGAAGCTAAAGACACACCATGGAGAAGTAATCTTTTGTATGAGTACTATTGGGAGAAAAATTATCCACAAACGCCAACTATATTTGCGCTCAGGGGCGATAGGTACAAATACATAGAATACAACGGCGTATGGGACACCGATGAATTGTATGATTTAAAAAACGATTCTTTAGAGGTGCATAATCTAATTAGAGATCCAAAATACCAGGATCTGGTTAAGGATTTAAGTAAACAATTGTTTGAGAAGTTGCAAAGTACCGGAGGAAATTACATCCCTCTAAATCCTTCTAGCGGTTACAGGGGGATATTACGTTATGAGTATGGGTCGCCCGCAGCACAGTTTCCCTCTTATTTAATTCGTACCGAATCGGAAAAAAACGTACAGCATAAATAAGCATCATTAAGTTAAACCTGGCTTTTGCTAAACGGATTTGCTGTATAGTAAATTTGAAAATACTTCAAAAAAACAGTATGACTATTAAAATTAACGTTTGTCATTGATGACGAAAAACTGATCTTATCGTTAATAAAGCCAAATGAATAAAGAGATTTTAATTAGTTTGTTCCTGTTTTTTCTTTCTATTGTTTGGGACGTTTATAACTTAAAAAGGTTAAAAAAATCTGATCACACATTAAAGGCAGGTCCCTTGGATATTAAAACCTACTTTAGGTTTCATTTGGTATCGGATACATGTCTCATAATAGCCATACTAATTTTTTACCGATCTTTACATATTTCATTAAGTGAGGGTATATTAGTGGCAATTTTCGCTTCAATAATGCAAAAAACTATAACTCACTTGGTTTTAAATAAATGCTAGTTTATAGTGTGGCATATCTTGTAATTTTCAACAACTAAAAGATTCGTTTTTAAGGCTCTAAATCGAAGACGTGTAGCTTTTTATTCAGAAATTACCAGATATAATCAATATTAGCTGATCCGGCTGGCAAGTATATCCGTGATGCTTCAGCGTCCTAGTTTATTCTTAAAGTTCGGGTGGTAATATCATCCTAAGGTAGATATATGGCTTAGGATTTCTGTGGTTAATCGTTGTGAAAGTGAATCCTGCCACTATTTATTTTGCCATTTTTCATTTAAAAATAGGTCTCAAAAACACAGAACCGTAGTTAAAAGTAGCTAAAGAACCTTTTCAATAGAGCTTACTACATTCCTAAACCATTCTTATGTGAGCTGGGAGGGGTCTATTTTAATAAAAAAAGGCTACTCCCATTTTTCAGAAAGTAGCCTAACCAACTTATAACCAATTTATATTACTTTACTAATTTCTTTGTTCCAATTATTTTTCC
This sequence comes from Pelobium sp., assembly GCA_035704545.1. Lineage (GTDB taxonomy): Bacteria > Bacteroidota > Bacteroidia > Sphingobacteriales > Sphingobacteriaceae > Pseudopedobacter. The sequence continues at coordinate 1,698 of DASSWV010000039.1, read as the reverse complement.
GTTCTGGCTAACAGTTAAAATATAGGTCCCGCTCGCTATGTCCGATAAGTTAAGTTTTATTGTATTTGTACCCGCCAAAACATTACTGTTTACATTTTTAACAACCCTACCCTGAATATTGGAAAGGGATATTGAACTTTCCCCAGAAACCGCTACATTAAAGGATATATTTGTAAAATCTGATACTGGATTTGGATAAACACTTACATCAACTTTAGTGTCATTTAACCCATATCTCACAACTTTAACGTCGCTGTATTTAAAAGTACCATCATTATCAATCATTTTTAAACGATAGTAGTTGTTTCCATTAATAGGTGATAAATCAGTAAAAGTATAATTGCTCTTACCTCCTGCTACAAAACCAGTTTTGGAGAACTCACTATTATCTGATCTTCTCTGTACCTCAAAACCATTAAAGTTTTCCTCAGATGCTGTTGTCCAAGTTAAATCAGCTCCATTATTTCCAATTTTACTGGTAAATGATGTTAACGTTAGTGGTAACGTATTATATGTTGATGAAGATGAAAAATAAATATTGTCAAAGTATAAAGTACTGCCAGAACTAGCGGTAACTAACATTGCACCTAGGTTGTTTCGCTGAGAATTAAGGTTGGTTCCAAAATCTGACATCATAATGTTATAACTTCTCCAAGTTCCGGGAGCTGGAGGTGTTAAAAAGACAGTACCTTCTTTATTGTCTGTGTTAAACCCACTTCCATTTTTTCCGTCAGCTCCAAAATCTACTAACTTCAAAGGTATGTTTGATGAAGTTGTTCCTCCTGCTGCTGGGTTATAAATGTCGATATGAAAGTAATCTTTTGAACTTGCATCAACCAAATTGGTGGCCCACTCAGATTGAGAATAGTTAGGATCTGATATTGTTGTATAAGTCATTTTAAGAATTGCATTGCTACCTACATAAACATCAGTAGCCGATGCTCTTGATCCGTTTACGGCTTTACTGCTAAACCTGCTGTTAGGTGTGTAGGTCTCGCTGAAAACGTTGGTAACATCCGATGCAGAATTGGTAGGTACAATTGCTGTAGTGGGGTCTTGTGCAAAAGAGTTTAAGCCTAAAAATGTTAGGCCTAAGCCTAAAAAGTAAATTTTTTTCATGTTATTTTATTTTTTGGTGAATAATGGTTAACAGTTTCGTATTGGCTACGAAATCATAGATCCAAAGGTATATGAACGATTGAAATACATTATGTACTCCGCTCTTATTGTTATGTACTCTATTCTAAATTGTACAGTTAGCTGAAGCATGCATTCAAATATTTACAGGATCAAAGGAAGATTTTTGTTAAACATAGTTCCAAGATTTTCAGTGTTACCCTTGTACACAAATTAGATACTATGGTGTATAAGCTTTTATTTATTAGGTTTTATAATTGCTTAACTAAATTAAACTAAGTGTGCTTTCAATTGCACCCTGTCATTAAACCTAATAAATCATAGAAATGTGTAAAAAATTTGAAGCCAGAAATGGTCTCTGTAAAGTAGACCGAGGTAGGAAGCTAAAACGTATTAAGCACCTATCAATGCTAATGATTCTCATTCTTTTTTCAAACAGTATGTACGCTCAATTGAAAAAGGTATCAGGAACAATTAAAGATGCCAAAGGAGAAACGCTCATTGGTGTATCTGTCAAATTAAAAGGAACTAATATTGGTGTTCTTTCTGATGCTAAAGGAA
>DASSWV010000029.1:0-4207 GCA_035704545.1 Pelobium sp. | reverse complement strand
TAAACTGGAACACGGTAGAAAAAAACCTTGATTTGGTGACGGATGTAAAAAGACATGTTTGGGCAATGAACGAAACGCAACGTTTCTTTATAGAAAAAACACGTTTAGGTGTACCAGTTGATTTTTCCAACGAAGGAATCCGTGGAATTGAAGCTTATGAAGCAACTGGTTTCCCGACCCAATTAAATATGGGCATGACTTGGAACCGTAATTTAGTTAGAGAGATGGGACGCATTACCGGTAAAGAAGCCAGAGCTTTAGGTTACACCAATGTTTATGCACCAATTTTAGACGTAGCCAGAGACCAACGTTGGGGGCGTTTAGAAGAAGTTTATGGAGAAGACCCGTACTTAACTGCCCGTTTAGGAGTAGAAATGGCTAAAGGAATCCAGGAAATGGGCGCCGCATCAACACCAAAACATTTTGCAGTTTACAGCGCAAATAAAGGAGCCAGAGAAGGTTTGGCCCGTACAGATCCACAGGTTTCTCCGCGAGAGGTGGAAGATGTATTGCTTTATCCCTTCAGAAAAGTGATCAAGGAAGCCAATATTATGGGGATCATGAGTTCTTATAACGATTACAATGGCATCCCAATTTCCGGCAGCAGTTACTGGTTGATTGATCGTTTAAGAAAAGATTTCGGCTTTACCGGATATGTGGTTAGCGATAGTGACGCTTTAGAATACTTGTACAATAAACACCATGTTGCGGCAAATTTAAAAGAAGCGGTTTTTCAGGCTTTTATGGCCGGGATGAACGTAAGGACAACTTTTAGAAGCCCTGATAGCATCATTTATTCTTTAAGAGATTTAGTGAAAGAGGGAAGAATCCCGATGGACACCATTGATAGCCGGGTACACGATGTGTTGAGCGTAAAATTTAGGTTAGGTTTATTTGATGCGCCTTATGTGAAAGATGCTGATGAAAGCCGTAGAACTGTGAACAGTCAGGCCAATCAGAATATCGCCTATCAGGCATCAAGAGAAAGTATTGTTCTACTAAAAAATAAAGATCAAATATTGCCACTATCCAAAACAGCAAAAATAGCCGTAATAGGTCCAAATGCTACGGATGCGGATTACGCCCATACGCATTACGGCCCGTTAATGTCTAAAAGCATAAATATTTTAGAAGGAATTCAGGGTAAATTGGGTAAGGATAAAGTGCTTTACGCCAAAGGTTGCGAACTGATAGATAAGACTTGGCCAGAAAGCGAGATTTTTCCGGAAGCACCCAATTTAGAAGAGCAGCAAATGATTGATGATGCGGTAGCGACGGCAAAAGGTGCAGAACTGACAGTATTGGTTTTAGGTGGAAACACAAAGACCGCTGGAGAAAATAAAAGCCGTACCTCCTTAAATTTACCCGGACATCAGTTGGATTTGGTAAAGGCCATTCAGGCAACCGGAAAACCTTATGTGGTTGTTTTAATAGGTTCGCAACCTATGAGTATCAATTACGTTGATCGCTATGCTAAAGGTATCATTTATGCCGGTTATCCAGGCGTAAAAGGAGGTATAGCTGTGGCCGATGTACTATTCGGCGATTATAATCCCGGAGGTAAATTAACCCTTACTTTCCCGAAATCTGTAGGACAGTTGCCTTTAAATTTCCCTAGCAAGCCAAATGCACAAACAGATGAAGGAGAAACAGCAAGGGTAAAAGGGCTTTTATATCCTTTTGGTTTTGGTTTAAGTTATACCCATTTTGATTATAGCGATTTAGCGGTAAACAATCAGTTAAAGGAAAGTGGAAAAGTGATGGTTTCGGTAAATGTCACCAATAAAGGCAAGGTAGCTGGAGACGAAATTGTGCAATTGTATGTTCGAGACTTGTTGAGTACCGTAACTACTTATGAAAAATCGCTCAGAGGTTTTGAGCGAATAAATCTTAAACCGGGAGAAACAAAAACAGTTAATTTTACTATTGTACCAGATGATATCATGCTTTGGAACAGAGAAATGAAACACGTAGTTGAGCCGGGAGATTTTAAGGTAATGGTAGGCGCTTCATCCGAGGATATTAAACAAACAGCCATATTTACAGTTAAAGAGTAATTGATGAAAAATATGCGGCGAATTAAAAATACGATAATGGGAGCAGTGTTAATATTTGCTTCACAATTTGGATTGGCGCAAGAAAGAGTTCCATTAATTCCAAAACCTGTCAAGGCAATTAAGCAATCTTCTGTTTTTAATTTAGATAAGCATACGGCCATTAACGCTGGTATAGGAAATTCAGAAAAGGCTGTTTACTATCTACAAACGGAAGTATTAAAGCATAAACTCATTTCATTAAGCATCTCTCCTCAGCAAACAGCTTCAACAATTAAATTTACCATCGTTACAAATGGAATTAAAAACAATGGTTATCAATTGTTAATGTCTGAAAACTTGATTGAAATTAAAGCTGCTAACGAAGAAGCTTTATTTTTAGGAACAGTTTCCTTGCTTCAGCTAATCCGGCAAACACCAATTGTAAATCAAAAAATTGCTTTGAATTGCTGGAATATAGCAGATGAAGCATATTTTGGTTGGAGGGGCTTTATGCTGGATGAGTCTCGACACTTTTTTGGAAAAAAGAAAGTGAAAGAAATCTTAGATTGGATGGCTTTCTATAAGCTCAATAAATTTCATTGGCATTTAACAGATCAGCCCGGTTGGCGGATAGAAATCAAAGCATATCCCCGTTTAACTTTAGTAGGAGGAATAGGAAATCATACCGACCCTGCAGCGCCAGCACAATATTATACACAAGAAGATATCAAAGAAATTATAAGATATGCTGCCGATAGGTTTATTGAGGTTATCCCAGAGATTGATATGCCGGGACATGCAACGGCGGCTAATTTGGCTTATCCAGAGTTTAGCGGAGGCGGTTCTCCTAAATATCCTGAATTCACTTTTAACCCCGGAAAAGAAGAAACCTACCAATATCTTACCAATATTTTAAAAGAAGTTGATGCACTATTTCCCTCGCAGATGATCCATTTAGGTGCTGATGAAGTGCATTTTGGCAATCAAAATTGGAATACGGACGCTTCAGTACAAAAATTAATGAAAGACAAAAAGTTTAATGACCTGAAAGAGGTAGAGAACTATTTTATCGAAAGAATGGCGGACAGTTTAAAAATGATGAACAACGAAGTTTTAGGGTGGGATGAAGTGGTAGAATCAAAACTATCTACAAAAAACACCACTGTTTTTTGGTGGAGACATGACAAGCCAGAAGTACTAAAAAAAGCATTAGAAAAAGGATTTAAAGTAGTGCTTTGTCCGAGGTTGCCCTTGTATTTCGATTTTGTGCAAGATTCTACCCATCGTATTGGAAGAAAATGGGCGGGTGCATTTGTTCCGCTAGAAAGTGTTTATAGTTTTCCTTCTTCAGAGATCAATGATTTACCGAAGGAAAAAAATCAGATTAGAGGGATACAAGCCAACCTATGGACAGAGTCGGTTACCACGGTGCAGCAAATGGATTATTTGATGTTTCCGAGAATAGCGGCATTGGCAGAATCTGCATGGACTGCCCCATCAGAAAAAGAATTTAGCGGATTTCAACAACGCCTAAAAAGCCATCTAAAACTGTATGCGTCAGCCGGACTTTATTATTTCAATCCTTTTTATCCAAAAAACTCCGCCGAATTTCTAAACCCGGCCCAAAGAGAAAATCAATTGCCAGATAGTGAGGACTTAACCAACCAAGAACAACAAAAAAAATAAGACCAATAGTGCTTAGAACTATTTAGACGCTAGAAGTCGTGGGAAATTGATAGAGATAGAATTCAGATTTTAAAATGCAGATTCCAAGTCGGATAAGTAATTAATTACCGAAGAATATGAGATTTTATGTTATTCAACATATTTTAGACTTATATTTGAATCTTAATTATTAATACCCAGGTGGCGAAATTGGTAGACGCACCAGCTTGAGGGGCTGGCGCCCTTAAGGGTGTGGGAGTTCGAATCTCCTCTTGGGTACACTAAACGGCATCTAAGTGTGTTTAAAAGTATTATTTCTGTTTTTGCACACGGTGCGCACACGTTTATTAATGATATTGCATCAGTATTTTAGATTGTAAAGTATTATATTTGAATCGTGTCTCTTTGTTGCAATCGAGATTCTTAAAAGGGTTTATCATTAATTTGGTAAACCTTTATTGCATTATCCGTTAATTATGAAAAAAGCAATTATTTTATTTTTTGTT
>DASSWV010000568.1:0-2639 GCA_035704545.1 Pelobium sp. | reverse complement strand
TAGCTTCATCTAAAGCATCTGCCAAAACTTGTGCTTTGTTATTGTCTTGAGTTTGTGCCAAATGTTCTAAAGAAGCTTGTAAAGCCAAAAACTCACCTAACGAATCCCAACGTAAATAACCTTCTTTAAGAAATTGCTCTACATGTTTAGGAGCAGAGCCACCAGCGCCAGTTTCAAACAAACCGCCACCATTCATTAAAGGTACAATAGACAGCATTTTTGCAGAAGTACCTAGCTCCAAGATCGGGAATAAATCGGTCAAATAATCGCGTAAAACGTTACCCGTTACCGAGATGGTATCCTGTCCTTTGCGGATACGTTCTAAAGTGAATTTAGTGGCTTCAATTGGAGATAAAATGCGAATGTCTAAACCAGTAGTATCAAAATTTGGCAAATATTTATTTACTTTTTTGATGATTTCCGCATCGTGTGCTCTGTTTTCATCTAACCAAAAAACTGCTGGAGTATTGGATAAACGAGCTCTGTTAACAGCTAGTTTGACCCAATCTTGGATAGGTGCATCTTTAGCTTGGCACATCCGGAAGATATCTCCTTTTTCTACTGGTTGCTCAAAAAATACTTTTCCGGATGCATCGCTTACACGAATAGTTCCACTAGCAGATGCTTGGAAAGTTTTATCGTGAGAGCCATATTCTTCTGCTTTTTGAGCCATTAAGCCTACGTTAGGCACAGATCCCATCGTAGTTGGATCAAAAGCTCCATGTTTTTTACAGTCATCAATCGTTGCGGTATAAACACCTGCGTAACTTCTATCAGGAATGATTGCTAAAGTATCTTGAGGTTTACCGTCTTTATTCCACATTTGTCCCGAAGTACGGATCATTGCAGGCATGGAAGCATCTACAATTACATCCGAAGGAACGTGTAAGTTGGTAATGCCTTTATCAGAATTTACCATTGCTAACGCCGGGCCGTTTGCAATCGCTGCATCAATCGCTGCTTTAACTTCCGCTTCTTGTGGTTGACCTGCAATTTTTGAATAAACATCGCCCAAGCCGTTACTCGTATCAACACCTAAGGTTTTGAACAGCTCACCGTATTTAGTAAATACATCCGCAAAATAAACTTCTACAATCGCACCAAAAATTAAAGGATCCGAAACCTTCATCATCGTGGCTTTTAAGTGAGCAGAAAGTAAAACTCCGCTAGCTTTAGCTTCTTTAATCGCATCAGCAACAAACGTTTTTAATTTGGAAATGCTGAGTACCGAACTATCAATAACTTCTCCTGCTTTTAAATTAGCCAGCCCTTTTAATTCTGTAACTGCTCCGTTAGCATCTACAAAATCTATTTTAAATCTCGAATCGCTTTCTACTGTAACAGACTTTTCAGAACCGTAAAAGTCGCCTTCGCTCATGCTGGCTACTTTAGTTTTAGAATCTGCAGACCAAGCACCCATTGAATGCGGATTGGCTTTTACATAGTTCTTTACCGCTTTTGGTGCTCTACGATCGGAATTACCTTCACGTAAAACTGGATTCACTGCAGAACCCAGTACCTTTGAATATTTGGCTTTAATTGCCTGTTCTTCTTCTGTTTTGGCATCTTGCGGGTAATTTGGTAATGCAAAACCTTGAGATTGCAACTCGGCGATAGCTTCTTTTAACTGTGGGATAGAAGCGGAAATGTTAGGCAGTTTGATGATATTAGCCTCTGGCTGTTTTGCTAGCTCACCTAACTCTGTCAATGCATCTCCAATTTTTTGATCATCTTTTAAAAACTCGGGAAAGTTCGCTAAAATTCTTCCTGCTAAAGAAATGTCTCTTGTTTCTACGTCAATTCCTGCTGAAGCCGTAAAAGCTTGTACAATAGGTAAAAGCGAATAGGTAGCCAACAATGGAGCCTCGTCTGTTTTTGTATAGATAATCTTTGATGAGTTTGACATGTGTTTTGTTTTATTAAGTTTGAAATTTGTCCAAAAAAGGACCGATTTATAAATCGGTCAAAGATAAAAGAAAGCATTCAATTTTACCTTTTTTTAACCATTTTTAATAGTTAAATGGAATCTGTAATACATGGTACAATATAAAAGTAAAGTTGTGCTTGGCGTTTTTTGGACGAATATTTGAAAGCGTCTAAGCACAGTCAGGTTTTTTTATTAAATTATGGCTCAAACCAAGATTTTTGTAGATGAATAATTTTGTAGATGAATTTTCCAAAGCCTTTACGCACTATTGGAATTCCTTTATTCTCAACTTGCCCAAACTCATTACAGCTATTGTAATTATCGTTTTAGGGATTTTAATCAGCAATTTTATTTCGGGTGTTATCCAAACCAAACTTGTAAAAAAAATCTAAAGATCCGCTCACGGCTAAATTTTTGACTAAAGCTATCCAGACTATTTTTGTGGTATTTGTTATCATGTTAGCTTTGTATGCTGGCGGGCTTGGTGCAATTGCAGGAGGTATTTTGGCAGCAGCGGGCGCCTCTGCCGTGGTTTTGGGTTTTGCATTCAAAGATATTGGCGAAAATTTTATTGCTGGATTTATATTGGCTTTTAGCCGTCCTTTTAATGTCAATGATACGGTAATGATTAGCGATGTATTCGGTAAGGTAAAGGCTTTGGAACTGCGCTACACAAAAATTAAAACTTTTGATGGTAAAGATGTGTACATCC
>DASSWV010000545.1:0-3790 GCA_035704545.1 Pelobium sp. | reverse complement strand
CGCATGCTGGCATTTCTGATACGGCAGACCCGTATAACCCCAATAACCCGGAAGGTGTAGTTTGGCAACGTAACGAAACAAAAAAGTTAGATCGCCTACAAATTTATGGCCATACCCCGAAAGAAACAGCACTTTATGATGCAAATTCACATTCGATAAATATTGATACCGGAGCCTATAAATGCAATAAACTAACGGCTCTGATTATTGATGAAGCTGGAACAATCGCAGATATTTGCAGTGTGGACACTCATGAAGAGGATTTACCGCAAGAAAAGAAAGAATGTTTGCTGTAATTATAGAAATATAACCTACAAAAGCTTCAAAAAAAACGCCCGACCTGAAAATCATTCAGACGGGCGTTTTGGTTTGCAATAATCTTATACTTATTCTTCCAGTAGCTTAACTTCTGGTTCTTTCTTTCTCCAGTTTGCTATTCTGTTTTTAATTTTTGATCTGATGAGGTACATTGACGGTACTAAAATCAGTGTTAAAAAAGTCGCGAAACTTAAACCAAAAATCATAGTCCATGACAATGGTCCCCAGAAAGCTACGTTATCTCCTCCGAAATAAAGTTTAGGATTTCCGGTGCTGAGCAGCGAGGTAAAATCGAGATTTAATCCTACTGCCAAAGGCACAAGTCCGAGCATAGTTGCGGTAGCTGTTAAAATCACCGGTGTCATTCTGGTTCTTCCAGCTTCCAAAATTGCATCATAGGCAGTCATTCCCTGTTCAATCATCAAATCGGCAAATTCTACCAGCAATATACCGTTACGCACCACAATTCCGGCTAGGGCAACAATACCAATACCCATCATTACTATCGACATTTCCATCTGGAAAATAGTGATTCCCAGCAATACACCAATGATGCTGAATAGTATTTCACTCAAAATAATCAAAGGTTTGCCAATGGAGTTAAATTGAATTACCAAAATAATCAAGATTAAAAAGAAAGCGACTCCCAGTGCCAAACCTAAGAAAGCAGAGGTTTCTTCCTGCTCTTCTTGTGCTCCACCCATTTTGATGAGTACACCATTTGGCGTATTAAAATCTCTGAGTGCGTTTTCAATATTTTTATTGACCTCTCCCGGGTTAAAATCGGTTAAAACGTTTGATGATAAAATAATGATCCGTTTACCCTGCTTACGCTTGATACCACCGTAAGTGTTCACATAATTAATATCCGCAAAAGAAGAAATAGGAACCTGACGAATAGCACCGCCCATCGCCATGTCTCTGAAAGTAATTTGGATATTTCTTAAAACTTGAAGACTATTTCGCTGGTCTTCTTCTGCCCTTACGATTATCTTATAGTCTTCATCCAAATCCCTAAACTTTGAAACTTCCATCCCAAACAAAGCAGTTCTTAAATTGTAAACAATGTTTTGGGTTGAAATCCCTTGACGGTTAGCTCGTTCCCTGTCAACATCAAAAACTACTTCTGGTTTATTGTTTTGGAAATCCGATTTAAGCTCTTCAATTCCACCGATGCGTTTAGCCACTAAATAGCTTTTCAATTGTTCAGAAGTAGCTACTAAACTATCTAAATCATCACCGGTAATTTCGATACTTATTGGCTTAGCTGTTGGCGGACCAGACTGTTCCTGTGTAACAGAAATCTCAGCACCCGGGATTCCTTTTATCGCATTACGTATAGCGATTAAATACTCTGTAGAGCTTCTACCTGTCCGTTTACCAAACTCTTTAAAAGCAACTGTAACTTTACTTTTGTTAGGATAATTCCCTTGATCCTCATCCTGCGGATCTGTTACTCCTACTGTTACGTTAGATATGATTGAAGAAACATTTTGATTCCCCAAGCTATCTACTACAGCGGTTACCCGTTTCTCTATTTTCTTTGTGACTTCGTTTGTATATGCTTGATCTGTACCTATTGGCAAAGAAGTATATACATACACAAAATTGGGATCCGAGGTTGGAAAAAACACAAACTTAGGTGGGATTATTCCTGTTAACACGATTGAAAAGATCAACAAACCTAGAGTGCTCCCCAAAATAGTATAAGGACGATGCAATGCCCAATCTAAGAACTTCACATACTTGTTTTGCGCCCTGGGCCACCAATTGGTTTGGAACCTACGCACCGCTTTCTCTAAAACAAAGTGCTGTAAAAGATAAAACAAGGCAATGATTACTATGAAATTTCCGAAACCAAAATCGATTAGGTAAGCAATTACCGCTATGATACCTAGGTACATTAAGGTTTTCTTTACTTTTTTATCGAAACTTGGTTTATAATCTTCATGTCCGTCATGCGATTTCATAAAATCCACTGCAAACACGGGGTTAATGATGTAAGCAACCACCAATGATGCTAACAGTGTGATGATTAAAGTGATCGGTAAAAAGAACATAAACTCCCCAATAACCCCAGGCCAAAATGCCAAAGGAATAAATGGTGCAAGTGTTGTCATGGTTCCCGAAAAAACAGGCATAAATATTTCGCCGGCTGCCATTTTAGCAGCCTGCTTAATGCCAACCTTTCCGTTATCAAAAATTCGGTGAGTGTTTTCAATTACCACAATGGCGTCATCTACCACAATCCCTAGCGCTAAAAGAAAGGAGAAAAGCACAATCATGTTCATGGTAAAACCGATGGCCGGCATTACCAAAAACGCCACACACATAGATAAAGGAACCGACATTGCCACAAACAAGGCGTTGGTTATTCCCATAAAAAACATCAAAATCAACGTTACCAAAATAAATCCGATAACAATAGTATTGATGAGATCATGCAGAGTAACCCGTGTTTGATCGGATTGGTCGCCAGTTACCACAATATCCAAACCTTTCGGAAATTGGTTTTCTTCCATTTCTGCAATAAGCTCGCGAATTTTATCAGATGCTTCAATCAAGTTCTCGCCAGAACGTTTTTTAACGTTTAATGTGATTACGTTTTTGCCATACAGTCTTGCAAAAGATTCCTGTTCTTTAAAACCATCAACAACATTCGCAATGTCTCTTAAATAAACAGACCCGCCGGTTGGCGTTCTAATTATCGTATTGGAGATTTCTTCGGCAGATTTGTACTCGTTTTTAATGTTTAAGGTACGCCTTACTCCATCAATTGGTACTGTACCGCCAGATGCGGAAATGTTTTCATATCCTATTGCATTTTGGATATCCATGAAAGAAATTTGCGCAGCCGCCATTTTATTCATGTCCACATTAATCTGCATTTCGGGATCCAAAGCACCTACAATATCAACCCCAGATATTTCTGGTAGCGTTTCTATCTTGTCTTTTAAATCATCTGCATAACCTTTTATGGTTTTCAAATCATAATCACCAGAAATGTTTAAGAACATAATTGGAAGATCGGACAGGTTAATGTCCATTACCACCGGATCATCTGGTAAATCTGATGGTAAATCTGTTTTCGCTTTGTCAACAGCGTCTTTTATACGCTGTTTGGCTACTACAATGTCTACATTGGCATTAAACTCGGCAGTAATAATAGAAAAATCCTGATAGGAGTTAGAAGTTACCTTTTTTAAGCCTTGGGTAGATCTAATTTGTTTTTCAATCTGTTTAGTTACCAAATTCTCCATGTTACCAGGAGATGTACCCGGATAAACTGTTTGTACAAAAATTTTGGGAATAGAAATTTCCGGAAAATTTTCTTTTGGCAAGCTGATATACGCAATGTAACCCGCTACCAATAGCATAAAGGTTAAAACGTAAATTGCCGTTTTATTTTCAATGGCCCAGCTTGAGGGGCCAAATTCTTTGTCTAAATCTTTCATTTAGCTAATTTTTTTTG
>DASSWV010000527.1:0-2233 GCA_035704545.1 Pelobium sp. | reverse complement strand
CTCGGCTTCTGCCGCAATTAAATATAATTCACCCAATCTCATTACAGTTGCGTAAGCATCGCTTGTGAATTTATTAGCTTTTGGAGATATCAAAGAGCCAGAATTAAATTTGGTCAATGATGGATAGAATTTGATAAATGGGTTATCTACTTCACCCGGCTGTTGGTTAACGCGTACGTATTTCATCTTTACTTTATTATCCTCACCATAAATATCATTCAAATCTATCCAAAGATAATTTTTAGATAATTTTGTACTTTCTTCCGTTGCGTAGTTAGGTTCTTCGGGACGTACAATTTTTATGGCCAATGCGCCGTTTGCCACACTTGTACCTTCTGGAACAGCTGAATCTACCCTATCATATTGGGTAATGGCATCCTGAGTCCATTTGTAGTTTGCGGTATTGGCTAACCAAGTGGTCTGAAAAGACAAAGCATATCTTGGATCCAGAGTTCCATCGGTGTTTTTAAACACATCCATTAAATACCTTGTAGGCATAAAAGTTCCGCCAGACCATCCGCCTACCGTTAGTTTGATAGCATCAGAAGTTTGTACGGCTCCAAACGTAGTTGGATAACAATAAAAACGAGTGAAATCATTATTATGATCATAAACGTTGGTAGAGCCATAATTTTGAGAATACGTAATTTGATAAAGCGCTTCCGCGTTAGTTTTGTTATTTTCCGGATTAAAATTATCTGCAAAACTTTCGTAGAGGCTAACGCCGTAAGCACCCTGGTTATCAATTAGTTTTTTAGCATTTGTTAATGCTTCCTCTAAATATTGATTTGTGCCGTATTCTTTAGTTTGCAAACAAGCTTTCGCTAATAATCCTATCGCTGCTTTTTTTGCTGGCCGACCTTGCTCTGAGGCGGTTATGGGTAGATTTTCTGCTGCTATCCGTAAATCTGGCAAAATAGCTTTCTCGTAAACCTCTAACTGTGTAGTCCGCTGCGACTCTGTATTGGCCTCAGTAGTTTCATTAAGCGTAAGCGGAACTGGACCAAACTGTTCTACTAAATGAAAATAATACAATGCTCTTAAAAAATGAGCTTCCGCAACTTTCTCCTTTTTCTCCTGCTCACTGGCGAAGTCTTTTACCTGATCTGCTCTATCAATAATCAAATTACAATAGTTTATCGCATCATAAGAACCATTCCAGAAATCCTTGCCCATATCTAAAGACATAGAGCCCCCAGAGGCGTATTTTAAATAATTTTGATTGTTATTCGAATTCATATCTGCCGTCCAGATATCTGTTCCTCCTTCGGTAACGAGCAATAAATTTCTTCCATAAAAATAGCGTGGAAGATCAAAATAACAGCTGTTGAGTAGTTTTGTAAACCCTGCTTTACTTTCTATAATTTTATCTACAGTTACTCCTGATGGATTAAATTCATCTAATGAGCAAGCACTTAATGAAAGTGTTGCAACTAATGTATATGCTAATATATTTTTCTTTTTCATTTTACTTGAAATTAAAATGTAACATTAAGACCAAAAACGAACTGCTTTGTCAAAGGGAAATTATCAGACCCGTTAACTTCTGGATCTTGATACTTTAACAACTTACTTTTGGTAAATATGAAGGGATTACCTGCGGTGGCATAAATCCTGAATTTTTGCATGGCCACTTTATTGGATATTCGTTCGGGCAAAGTGTAACCTAAGGTAATGTTTCTGATTTTCACATACGAGCCATTAACGTACTTTAAAGCATCAAATCCGATATAACCTGATGTGGATGAATAAAGTCCTGGTCTTGGCAAATAAGCTCCTGTGTTTTCTGGCGTCCAATAATCTATATCGTCTGGGCTATTACCAGTTCCGGTTGTTGGATTGTAACGTGTGATTAGGTTGCTGGAAATCATTTGCCCCCACCGAGCGGTAATGAATAAACTAGCATCAAAATTTTTGTAAGTGAAATTATTCTGGATTCCACCTGTCCAATCTGGAACGGATGAGCCTAATATTTGCTTATCGTTTGCGCCGTAAGAATGAGTGCCATCTGGATTAAATGTTCCGTCGGTTGCTAGTTTAAGTCCTCCTGGTTTTGCGTTATATTTAGCAGCTTCGGCTGCCTCATTTTCTTGCCAAATCCCTAAATACTTGTAATCAAAGAAAGTTCCAATCGGTTGATTCATAAATAGCCCGCTGGCAATTAAATCTTTATTACCAGGCAACGAAACTATTTTTTCTTTATTTGCCGCAAATGTAAAATTGGTACTCCAAC
>DASSWV010000478.1:0-2090 GCA_035704545.1 Pelobium sp. | reverse complement strand
AAAAGAAACTGAAAAATGAGTGTCGGTATGGCTTAATGTTACGAATATCTGTTTTTCAAACGGTGAAAACTTTAAAGCATTAGAAATGAGGTTGTAAGTAATCCTTTTCAAAAAATTAATATCGGTTTTTATAAGTGATTTAGTTCCCTTAAAGCTATAATTGAGCTTTATCGACTTTGCTTCTGCACTGGTGTTAAAATCCTTTAGGTTGGCTTGCAAAAATTCGCTTAAATCAAACTCTTCTATATAATTACTTGAAGAAAAAGTCTCCATATTGTTTAGGGTTTCCATCTGATCAATCAAATGAAAAACATAAGCTAAACTCTTGTTAAAAATATTGATTAATTCTTCACTATCTGGGTCTCGGGCAAAATCCTGAAAAAGGTAAGAAAGCATTTTGATATTGCTTAAAGGCGATTTTAAATCGTGAACCAATATTTGCATTAATTGGTTGTTTTCTTCCATTAAACCTTCTAAGGCCTGGTTTTTTGTTTCCAACTCCGCATTTTTGCTCTTTAAGCTTTCCTTATAATAGCTATGATTTAGATATTGGCTTACCCATTCGTTTAAGTAAGTTAATAAATTCAACTCTGTTTTGGTGTAACCATTTTTCCTAGCTTGGCGAGAAGAAAAGTTAATTGTACCTACATCTTTATTCTCAAATTTTAGTGGGATTCCGATATAGCTTTTGACTTTCAAAATATCGGAAGAAGCCAGGTTTTTGTATTCCGAATGGTCAATATCCGGGATTTCAAGTACACTGTCCTGTTTTACTACATAAAAACAAAAGGTTTCTTGCAAATTAGGGATAGCATCAAAATCAACCGAGTACGGTAATTCTGAATGCAAACTTTTCACAATGTAGGTTTCACCCTTCAGCAAGCAAATCAACCCAAGTTCTGCATTAAAAATCTTACATGCAGATTTTAGCAATTGTTCTAAAGAATCTTCCTTGTTTTCTAAAAGAATTGAAGTCAACTTATAAATATCGTCTATATGTTGCGCTTCGTTGGTGATACTGAGCGACATGAATTCAGTTAAATTGAATGTGTAACGTTATGTAATGCAATATATTGATTTATATGTTATTGTATTACTAATTAAAACAGTTTTTTTCTGATGAATTTAAAACAGCATCAACGGAATCATGATAAATAGCCGTAAAAACTCAATTATTCACTAATAGCCATTGAAAAACAAGAACCGATTTACAAATAGTTATCTTAAAGTTTAAACAGCCTTTCCTAAAATATACACTGGTTTTAATACCAGACATGTTTATATTTGGACGGTTATTGTTTTAAAGAAACGAAGTTACCCGAATTGATCACCAATTAAATTATTGAAATTGTTTACAGGAATAATTGAAACATTGGGCACTATCACCCATTTAAAAAAAGAGCAAAGTAATCTGCACATCACGGTCAAGTCTGATATTTCAAAAGACTTAAAGATTGACCAATCTGTTGCGCATAATGGCGTTTGTTTAACTGTTGTTGATTTAAATAGTGATGAACATACGGTAACTGCAATTGATGAAACGCTACAAAAAACCAATATTGGAGATTTAAAAGTTGGAGATTTAATCAATTTAGAACGTTGTATGCAGATGAATGGCCGTTTAGACGGACATATTGTGCAGGGCCATGTAGACCAGACCGCAAAATGCACTAATTTATTAGAAGCAAACGGAAGCTGGATTTTTACTTTTGAATATGATGCTACAAAAGGAAATGTGACGGTGGAAAAAGGTTCTGTTTGTATAAATGGGATAAGTTTAACCGTTGTTAACTCTGGAGACAACACTTTTTCGGTTGCGATTATCCCTTACACATTTGAGCATACCAATTTGCAAAACGTTAAACCTGGAGATTTTGTAAACATTGAGTTTGACATTATTGGGAAGTATGTTGCTAAGATGATGGGGAGGTAAGTTAACTTAACTACGATTCGTGTTGACATTCGGAGACATCTCATTAATTAGGGACAGGTATGATAAGGTTTTAACCACAAAGTACACAGAGATTTTTAAAATGATTGAGGTTTTTTAACCACGGACGCAGAGTTCAGGGAGCAAAGTTGACAGTAAC
>DASSWV010000433.1:0-3676 GCA_035704545.1 Pelobium sp. | reverse complement strand
CAGGATCGGTTGGGTAATCTCCCCATTTTTTCAAGTATCCCAAAGCGGCCTCAGCTATCGCTGTTTCAAACTGGGTTCTGATAAATAAAGCTTGTTTGTTTAGTTCGTTACGGTCGTTGTTTACAATAGCGGCTCTTCCTTTTAAGAAGGCTAAATGTATTTTAGCGTAATTGGCTTGATTGTACTCCCAGATGTAAGCCGCTAAAAAAGATTCTGTGCGAGGGTTTACAGAGTTTGTATAACCTGCGTATATCATTGGGTTCACGGTCAATGTAGCATAGGCTTCGTCCCAATTGTGCTCTAATGCAGTGTAATTTTTTCCACTAACTAAGGTGCTGTTATCGGCACTTAAACCATCTTTTAACAAAACATTGCCAATATAATCTAACTGGAAAGCGCCAATTAATCCTTTTTGGATCACTTGAGCAACTTCTATACCTTTAGCATCAACCATGTAAGTCCCTAATTTGCCCGCTACACCACTTGAAGCTGTTGTTGCAAAGAACGGACTAATTGCTGCGTTAGCTGTTAAGTCGGCCTCAATTTTCTGGCGAACTGTGGTTGCGTTTTGGGTAGACTGTGAAGAAGCAGTAAATTCTTTTAAACCAAAACCAGCACTGTTTAATGTAGCGAACTCTGTAGAATAAGCTAAAATAAAAGGAGCACCTACATTGGCGTAAATATTTTTTGAAACATCCGCAGTAATTACCTGAGTTTTATTTAAGTTGATGAAAGTGTTTAAAGCTTTAAACATATTCAACTTTGCATGTCCGCTAGAAAAATCAACGGTGGTATTGCTACTTGCATCAACAAATGTTGAAGAGTAGGGCGTAGTTTCGGTGTAAGCACTAGCGTCTACTTTTGTTCTGAGTTGGACGGTGTTATTATCATCTTTTTTGCATGAAGCAAATCCTATTAGTAATGTTAATGCACTTATGGTAAAAAGGTTTTTCATTCTTAATTGTTATTTAGATTAATTACAAACAGTGCAAATGTATTACAATTTTTGAAGTCTGCAAAATTATTTAGAATTAGAATTAGAATAAATAGGAATAACAAATATGGTAAAGGCTTGTTTAATTTTTACAAAATGAAAAAGGAGACGATGGGCGCCTCCTTTTTACTAAACCTAAACCTAAACGTATGAAATTGTCTCTTCGTCAAAGACAATTAACTTATAACAAAGTAGATGCCAAGTTTTTATTATTTTGAAAATGACTGTTTAAACGGTTTTGAGGCATGGAAAAAATTCTTGATGCGGTAAAAACAATCTACTTTGTATTTTAAGACAAAGGATATTTCCGAAAATATAGACACAAAAAAATGCCTCAGACTGTCTAAGTCCGAGGCATTTTTAAGAGGAAGGTTAATATTTACAAACCTTTGATCCAGTCAACCACTTCATCTCTGGTTTTTCCTGTCTTTTTTTGAATTTTCCCTAAGGTTTCATCTGCTTTTCCTTCTTCGTATGTTAAGTCATCGTCGGTTAAATCACCGTAAGCTTGTTTCGCTTTTCCTTTAACTTCATTCCATGTTCCTTTGAATTCTAACTTATCCATGATATTGTTTTTTAATTTTATAAATAGATTAACTACTTATAAATAACCAACCTTCATGCCAATTAAGATTAAAAGATTAAGGAGCAAGGAACAAAGGGCATTAATCTTTACTCTTTGTTCCTTAAATCTTTGGTCAAAAAACTACATTTTCCCTTTGATAATATCTTCTACAACTGCCGGATCCAATAAAGTGGAAGTATCGCCAACATTCGCCATATCGCCTTCAGCAATCTTTCTTAAAATCCTTCTCATAATTTTTCCCGATCTAGTTTTCGGTAAACCTTTTACAAATTGAATTTTATCTGGTCTGGCGATAGCTCCAATAATCCGGCTTACCGTCATTGCTATATCTTTTTTGGTCAGTTCTTCATCTTCAGAATCTTTATCTAAAATCACATAAGCGTAAATTCCCTGTCCTTTAATTTCATGCGGATAACCCACCACGGCAGATTCTACCACATCCGTAAACATATTAATGGCATTTTCTACCTCGGCAGTTCCAATTCTATGACCAGATACGTTGATTACATCATCAACCCGACCTGTAATTCTGTAATAACCATCTTCATCTCTTAAACAACCGTCGCCGGTGAAGTACATATTTTCATACGTAGAGAAATAAGTTTGTCGGCAACGTTCATGGTCTCCATAAGTAGTGCGCAACATTCCCGGCCACGGAAACTTGATACAAAGATTACCGGAAACTCCGTTCCCTTCTATCACCGTACCGTTCTCATCAACCAAAACCGGCTGAACGCCAGGCAGTGGCAGGGTTGCGTAACATGGTTTTAAAGGAGTAACGTTCGCTATCGGCGAAATTAAAATCCCTCCGTTTTCTGTTTGCCACCAAGTATCAACAATCGGGCATCGTCCTTTTCCAATATTGTCATTATACCAGTGCCAAGCTTCTTCGTTGATCGGTTCCCCTACCGAGCCTAAAACTTTTAAAGAAGACAAATCCTTATCCTTCACATAATCTAACCCCGATTGCATTAAAGAACGGATTGCCGTTGGCGCAGTGTATAAAGTATTCACTTCAAACTTATCTACAATGTCCCAAAACCTACCGGCATCTGGGTAAGTTGGCACACCTTCAAACATAAGCGTTGTGGCACCTTGTGCTAACGGGCCGTAAATAATATAAGAGTGGCCTGTAATCCAACCGATATCTGCTGTACAGAAATAAACATCTTCTGGCTGATATTGGAAAACATTTTGGAAAGTATAGGCCGTATAAATCATATAACCAGCCGTGGTATGCACTACACCTTTTGGTTTGCCGGTTGAACCTGATGTGTAAAGAATGAACAGTTCATCTTCCGCATCCATTTCTTCCGCCGGGCAATCAATTAATCCTAAAGTTTCTACTTTGTTGATTTCATCTTGCCACCATTTATCTCTCCCTTTGATCATCGATATTGGAGTACGGGTACGTGTTAAAACAATTACCGTTTTAACAGAAGGGCATTGCACTAGTGCGTCATCAATCACGTTTTTTAGCGGAATATCTTTAGTTCCTCTAAAACCACCGTCTGCTGTGATAACCATTTCACATTGCGCATCGTTGATTCTATCTGCGATGGATTGGGCTGAGAAACCACCAAAAACTACAGAATGAATAGCTCCTATCCTGGCGCAAGCCAAAACAGCAATAGCCAATTCTGGAACCATTGGCATATAGATACAAACCCGATCTCCCTTTTTAACATTGTTGCTTTTTAAAACATTGGCAAACAAACAAACTTTTTCATGCAGTTGTTTGTAGGTTAGTACCCGATGATGCTCGTGAGGGTCATTAGCTTCCCAAATAATTGCCGGTTGGTCAGCTTTGTCTTTTAAATGCCTGTCCAAACAATTTTCTGTGATATTAAGTTTTGCGCCTTTGAACCATTCGATTTTGGGCTCTTTAAAGTTCCAATCTAAAACTTTATCCCACTTTTTTTTCCAGGTAAAATTTTCGGCTATTTCTGCCCAGAATGCTTCTGGTTGCTCAACGCTTTTTTGATACGCTTCTTTATACTCGTCGAACGAGGTAATTGTAAAACTCATGAATTTTAGTGTAATTGGTTATCAAGACGAAATTAAAACTTTTAATTGGAAAACACACAAAACTCGCA
>DASSWV010000290.1:0-2538 GCA_035704545.1 Pelobium sp. | reverse complement strand
AAGTATACAAATGGCTATGCTGATGAATTTTAGCAACTGGGTATCTTTCTGTCAATAACTTAAACATTCCAGCTTTTAATAAAGATGCGTCTGGCTCGTACAAATAATTTAAAAGTTTTGCGGGCTTACTTTCAGCATTTTTTTCTTCGGTAAAGTTAAAACTAATGACTTTGCTATCGTGGGAATTCAACAAAACGCAATTGATGGTAGGTTCTGTTGTGGAGTTTTGTTCCAATACAAAAAGCAATTCTTTGCATTCATTTTTCAAACTCACCACATGCACTTCAACCACATGCTCTAAATCTTTTAAAGCCGACTGTATATCAAGCATTGGTGCGGTCTTGATGATCACTCTTTTTGCTTTTCGCAGGTATTTTTTTTGATTGGCAATCACATCTGGTTCGCAATCTTTCAATAAAAACACACGTCCCGAGTTTGCTCTACGCGAGGGATCTAGGTAAATGGTTTCAAAATTTTTCGATTTATCCAAAATTTCATTGCTATCCCCAATAACGGTTTTAACGTTTTTTATGCCTAAAATCTCAAAATTGTGTTTTACAATTTCAGAAAGTTCTTCGTTGATTTCGCAATGGGTAACTGATCTGGCATTTTGCGCAAAATAATAAGCATCAGAACCAAAACCACCTGTCATATCTATCAGCGTACCCTTGCTGATTAACGAGGCTTTGTAGTTTGCGGTAACTTCAGAAGATGCTTGCTCTAAATTTAATTTTGGCGGATAAATAACGCCATGGGTTTTGTACCATGTCGGCAGTTTTTTTACGGCCTTGTTTTTACTGTCAATTTGCGTAGCAATTGTTTTAATATCAATAGCTGCAAAAGGCGAACCCTTCAATATTAGTTTAGATAAATCTGTTTTCAGGTTTTTATTGATAAACTCCTGAACTTCTTTACTGGTAATGTTTTTAAATAATTCTCTCATTCTTTAAAACAAAATGAGCCGTGTTTCTATTGCGCTCTTCTAGGTAAATTTCTCCTATTACATATTTCTTTACCGCTTCATCATTTGGATGACGGATGGTCATCAGTTTTAGATCATTGTTGTATCGCAAATCTAAATCTGATGACACTAAAGTCTTGAATATAGCAAATTTATGCTCATTAAAATCAAAACTAGCTGAAAAAGTAAGTGCTGAGATTTGAAGTGTGTTTACTTTGATATAAGCATCAGCGAAAGCTTTAAAAATATCACTTATTTGATGTTCGGTAATAAAAGCTAAGTTTTGGGTATGCAGCGTAATGATAACTTGATTGTTTTTGACGATGACAATGGGAGTGGAGATAGGGATATTGGTTTCTTTAATCACCGTTCCGTTTTCCTGAGGTGCCAAAAAAGGCTTTACATAAAGTGGGATTTGTTTGTTCTGTAAAGGTTTGATGGTTTTTGGATGGATAACCGTGGCGCCATAATAAGTCATTTCAATAGCTTCTGTATAAGATAGTTCATCAAACTTTACAGCTTCTTCATATAATTTTGGATCGGCATTTAAAATTCCTGGGACATCTTTCCAAACGGTAACGCTTTCCGCATTTAAACAAGAAGCAAAAATTGCCGCACTAAAATCAGAACCTTCTCTGCCCAAAGTAGTGGTGAAATTTTCGGAGGTATTACCGATAAAGCCTTGGGTAACTGCAAAACTGTTTGCCAGTATTTGCGGAATATCCTTTTGGATCAGTTGCGAAGTTTTCTCCCAATTGATCTTCGCTTCTCTGTAAATATTATCTGTTTGGATGTATGAACGGGCATCTATCCATTTTGTGCTGAGGCCAACACTATTTAAATAATGTCCGACAATTCTGCTCGAAACCAATTCTCCAATGGAAACAATTTGATCATAAATAAAATCATATTCATCAACCGGTTCATCTTCAATAATCCAGTCAATCTCTACGAAAGTATTATTTACTTCATCAAAAACTGGGTGTTTATGTTCAAAAAGTTTATGTAAAACATTAAAATGATAATTCTTAATTTCCTCAAAAATATCCTGAACGTTATCATCTTGATTGAAATAACTTGTTGCTAGTTTTTCTAAAGCGTTAGTGGTTTTGCCCATTGCCGAAACTACAATCAACAAAGATTGAGCTTTGTAGAGCTTTATAATTTCGCCCAGGTTTTTAATACCGTCTGCATCTTTTACAGATGCGCCTCCAAATTTGAATACCTGCATTATTTGTTGATGTATTTTGAGAACATATCCACCGGTTACGTTTTATTGTTTGTAAGGGATTTTATAAATGTACAATAGCTACTATCGAATGTTACAATTTTTTAATTTGTTCGTATGATAAGGAGGCGTTGATCCAGCCATCTTCTAGCTGTGCGTTATATTTATTGTAGAATTTAATTGCTGGTTGGTTCCAATCTAAAACCTGCCACACCATACCTTTGTAATTATTTGCTTTGGTTTCGGCTATCACTCGCTCAAATAACATTTTTCCGATTCCTTGTCCACGCATTTTTTCGGTCACAATAAAATCCTCTAGATATAAACGCGGACCTTTCCAGGTTGAATA
>DASSWV010000282.1:0-2353 GCA_035704545.1 Pelobium sp. | reverse complement strand
TAAAGAATTAAAGGAAAAATCAATACAATACCGTAAAAGTATCCTCAAATACATTGTGGGCGCAAAAGCCGGACATACCGGTGGCAGTTTGTCTTGTATCGATATCCTAAACGTGTTATATAACGAGATTTTAAACGTTTCTCCCCAGAATTTTAGCTCGCCAGATAGAGACCGCTATATCCAGAGTAAGGGACATTGCGTGGAGGCACTCTTTGTTGCTTTAGCAGATCAGGGCTTTTTTCCAGCGTCAGATTTAGAGACCTTGTGTCAATACCAATCGCATTATATCGGACATCCTACCAAAAAAGTAAACGGTGTAGAACAGAACACTGGTGCTTTAGGGCATGGTTTACCCATAGCGGTTGGGAATGCAATAGCCGCTAAAATGGATGATAAAGCTTATCGTGTTTTTACACTGTTGGGCGATGGCGAATTACCCGAAGGCTCAAATTGGGAAGCCGCTTTAACAGCTTCGCATTACCAATTGGATAACCTTTGCGCAATTATCGACAATAATAAACTACAAATTACCGGCACCAATGCCGAAGTATGTAATACCAATCCAATAGATGGGAAGTTTGAAAACTTTGGTTGGGCAGTTAAAGAAGTTGATGGAAACGATGTGCAGGCATTAAAAGAAATATTTGCTGTCCTGCCTTTCGAAAAAGGGAAACCAAGTTTAATAATTGCACATACTACCAAAGGTAAGGGTGTTAGTTTTATGGAAAACAGCGTTAAATGGCACCACGGTGTACCTGATGCAAATCAATATCAAGATGCTATTGCAGAACTGAATACGGAATTAGAAATTATTTAATGTGGGAGAGCTATTAAGAGATATTAAAGAGAATGCCAAACCTAATCAGGATGTATTTGCAAGCGTTCTTTTGGAGTTGGCTTTAGCAGATAAAGATATTGTTGCCGTTACCAGTGATTCCAGAGGTTCGGGGAAATTGGTAAAATACGGGCAAACTTTGCCTAAGCAGATTGTTGAAGTAGGCATTGCCGAACAAAATTTAGTGGGCGTTGCTGCTGGTTTGGCTAGTGCGGGCAAAAAAACATTTGCAGTTTCACCGGCCTGTTTTTTAAGTGCCCGGGCCTTTGAGCAGATCAAAAACGATGTAGCATATTCAGACAATCCTGTTAAATTAATTGGAATTAGCGCAGGCGTTAGTTACGGAGCTTTAGGCACAACCCACCATAGTTTACATGATTTTGCGGTATTGAGGGCGGTAAATAACATTTCTATTGTTGCCCCGGCAGATAATTTTGAAACTTCCGAACTGGTTAAAATGGCTGTTAACTACAACAAACCACTTTACATCCGTATCGGCAAAAAGCCAATGCCTTTACTTACAGAAGACACCAACAATAAGTTTGAATTAGGAAAAGGCAGAGTAATTAAGGAAGGAAAAGATGTTGCTATTATCGCAAACGGCGAATTGGTTTACCCTGCTTTACAAGCTGCAGAAAAATTAGAAAAAGAGTTTGGAATTATGGCTACTGTAGTAAGCATGCACACTATAAAACCGTTAGACAATAAGCTGATTTTAGAATTAGCAGACAAAACCAACGCTATTATTACCATAGAAGAACACATGGTTAACGGCGGTTTAGGCGAGGCTTGTGCTTCCCTGCTTTTGCAAAATGGCTATAAAAAACCTTTTAAAATTATGGGTATACCAGATGAGTACACGGTCACTGGCTCTCAGGTAGAAATATTTAACCATTATGGTCTTAACGCCGATGGTATTGCAGAAGTAGCAAAAGAGCAATTAAGGATTTCGTCATGTTGAACGCAGTGAAACATCTCACAAATAGGTAATACATGCTATATGCAGATCTTGCTTGTGAGACGTTTCGTACCTCAACGTGACGAAAAAAAAATCAAATTCATCTCTGGGGAGGGAAATGAGTCTGAATTAAAAAAGAAATAAAAATATTCAGTTTACTGAATAATAAACCAAATTATAAATGAATTCTATCAATAAATGTAGTGCCGTCCTGCTTTTGGTTCTGCTGATCGCTATCAGTCCGAGCTGTAAAAACAGGTCCAATAGCGACAGTAAAAAAATTGCCATTATAGTTTCTAGCTTAAACAATCCTTGGTTTGTGTTTTTAGCGCAAAGCGCTGCAGAACATGCTAAATTATTAGGTTACGAATGCAAAATATTCGACTCGCAAAACAATACCGCCATTGAAGCTGATAATTTTGAGAACGCAATCTCTTCCGGTTATGGCGCAATTTTATTAAACCCCACAGACTCCGATGGCTCTGTTGCCAACGTTTTAAAAGAAAAAAATGCAGATATACCCGTTTTCTGTATGGATAGAGAGGTAAATTCTACTGACG